>JBBSAF010000015.1:0-17728 GCA_038252525.1 Tepidisphaerales bacterium | reverse complement strand
TCCGACGTTGGGTCGGCCGACGATGGCGACGACGGGCAGTGGCAACATGGTTCTTTCCGGTTGGCGTTTCCATCGCATCAACCGACGCGACGGACCCCGCAGGATACGGTACGCCGGTCCAACAAGAAAGCCCGCCCGCAACACCGCAACATCCGCCGCGACATCCGCCCGCCCGCGCCGCCGCTTCGGGCTGATAGTCATCGCGGAGGTCGAACCGCGCACCGCAACACCCGCCGCCGCTTGCGCCGTTGGGAACGTGCCTATGATCGTCGGGGATCGAACAAACGGAGATCATCAATGTGGAACAAAGGAGCGATCATGGTCTGGATGATGGGGTTGGCGGCGATGGCATGTTCCCGGCCGGGCTATGGCAAGGATGTTCCGGCGCCCCAAGCCGATGTCCCCACCACCCAATCGACCGATGCGGCCAAGGCCGTGCTCGCCGGGGGGTGCTTCTGGTGCACCGAGGGGGTGTTTCAGGAGCTCGACGGGGTGCAATCCGTCGTCAGCGGCTATGCCGGCGGATCGGCCGACACCGCCAACTATGAGGCCGTCTGCACCGGCCGAACCGGACACGCCGAGGCCATCGAGATCACCTACGATCCGTCGAAGATCACGTACGGCAAGTTGCTCCAGGTCTTTTTCGCCACCCATGACCCGACGACCCCCAACGCCCAAGGGCCGGATCACGGCACGCAATATCGCTCGGCCATCTTTTTCGCCGACGCCGACCAGAAGAAGGTGGCCGAGGCGTATATCAAGCAGTTGACCGACGCCGGCGTTTTCACCCGCCCGATCGTGACGACGCTCGAGCCGCTGACGGCGTTTTATCCGGCCGAGAAATACCACCAGGATTACGTGGACAACAACCCGTTCAATCCGTACATCAAGGCTTGGGCGCTGCCGAAGATCGACAAGGTTCGCAAGAACTTCCCCGGCGAGGTCAAGCCGCCCACCACGCGCCCGACCGCGTATTGAGGGTCAATCCGTTGGTAGGTGGCAGTGGGCAGTTGGCAGGTGGCAGGCGCCCGCGACCCTTCCGAAGGCATATTGACCGTCATTCGGGCAGTTGGCGGTTGGTTGTTGGTAGTCACCCACGACCCGTCCGACGGCATAATTGATGGCGCATCCGGTTGCGCTAGACCTGCGAAACCTCTCCGCCCACCACCTGCCCGACGGCGTAGGGACCGGCGGTTGACCGTTTCGCCCCGCTTGGGCATGATTCGCGGCCATGACACGAGAACAATTGGCCAAGCGGATCGCCGAGGTGTCCCTGCTGCATGGCGAGTTCACGCTGCGGAGCGGGCGCAAGAGCAACTATTATCTCGACAAATACCGCTTCGAGACCCAGCCGGACGTGTTGGTCGAACTGGGCAAGCTGTTCGCCGCCCGCGTTCCGCCGGGGGTGGATCGGATCGCCGGCGCCGAGTTGGGCGCGGTGTCGCTGGCGGCGGCGACGAGCATCGCCTGCGGCAAGCCGTTTGTCATCATCCGCAACCAGAAGAAGGATTACGGCACGAGCAAGCTCGTCGAGGGCATTCTGGAACCCGGCGAGTCGGTCATGATCGTCGAGGATGTGCTGACGACCGGCGGACAGGTGATCGAGGCCGCCAAGACGCTGGAGGCCGCCGGCGCCAAGATCGTCCGCATCGTCGCCGTGATCGACCGCATGGAAGGCGCCCGCGAAAACATCGAATCGGCCGGCTACGCGTTCGAGAGCCTGTTCAATACCGAGGATTTGGGGATAAGGAAATGAGTTGCGGGTTGCGCGTGAGGGCGGACGTTTCAAGTCTCTTCTCCGCCTACTCTCCTTCCGCCCACCGAATCTGGTTGCAAGGTGCAAGTTGTAGGTTGTAAGTTGTAGGTTGTAAGAGGAGAAATGGGGGGAGAGTTGCGAGTTGTGGGTTGTGAGTTGCGAGTTACAAGCGACGCCCGCGCTGGCCGCTCCGCCTCCCTTCCTTCCGCCTACCACTTTGAGTTGCAAGTGGTGAAATGGGCGGGACCTGCATTTTTTTTCTTCACTGCCAACTGCCCACTACCAACTGCCAACTACCAACTACTCCCCCATCGCCGCCAACGTCTCCCGGATGCACGATAAGTGGGGGTTGATCTCCAGCGATTTTTCATAGCAGCGGGCGGCTTGGTCGTATTGGCCGAGGTTGGCGTGGCAGTGGCCCATTCCCGACCAGGCGCCGAAGTGGCCGGGCATCCGCTCGAGGGTCGCCAAACAGTCCTCGATCGACGCTTCATGGCGGTCGGCGAGGTAGTGGGCGATGGCCCGCTGGTTGAATGCCTCGGCGAACGCGGGGTCGAGCTCGATCGCCCGGTCGAAATGTCGCACCGCGTGGTCCAATTCCCATTGATGCATCGCCAGGCATCCGCGATGGAGTTGGTGGTTGGCGGGGGGCGTGCCGGAGCGGAGCCAAATCGACCATAAAGCGTGTTCGGACAACTGGTTGAGCAAAGGATCGGGATCGCGGAGTTGGCGCAGCAGGTCGTCGACGCAGCGTTTGCATCCGACCAAGGCCAGCGCCACCGCGGCGACTTTGCGGGCGTCGGGCACCGGGCTGAACAGCAGCTCCATGATCTGCCGCTTGCGGTAATGGTGTTTCAGGAACCCCACCAGCGCCGTCGGATCGTTGGCCGCCAAAAGCGGCTCCATGGATCGGACGAACTGGATCGGATCGACGACGGGGGACACGAATCGACTGTAGGCGTGTCGATGGAGGGGTTCAATGAACGGTGGGCAGTGGGGAAGTTGCCGGTTGCCGGTTGCCAGTTGCCAGGGGGGGAATCAGTAGGAATCGGGGCGGCGGGCTTTGAAGGCGTCGTAGTTGTCCTGGGCCTTGCCCTTGGACTCGGGGCTGAACGGCTCGGCATAGAACGCCCGGCGCTCGGAGGGACCGGCGCCGAGGCGATGGGGCTGGTAGCCGGTCTCCAAGGTGCTCGAACACCCGGCGGCCAACAGGACGCAGCCAAGCGGCATCAATTTCCGGGTCCAAACGGCCATGCCCCCATCGTATCGACGCCCCGCGGTCGCGTCCAATGCCCCCCCGGTCCGCCGGCCCGCCAAGTGGCGAGGGTGTGCCCATTTTTCCGGGCAAGCCGCGCGATTCGTCGGGCCGACCCGCTCTGGCGCTATCGGAAACGGAGGTCGTGTCGCTCGAAGCGCCACGTTGCCCGGATTTTTGGGCACACCGAGTGGCGATCCGGTGCGGCGATCCGGTTGCCCGGTCCCTCGCGGCGCCCTAGGATCGACTGTCGCCATGGGACATTCCCTCGAACATCTCATCCTCTCCGACGCGGCCAGGCCCACGAATCCGCACCAGCGCAAGCCCTCTTGGCTGAAAATGAAAATGCCCGGCGGCGAGGGGTACGGCAAATTGCTGCAACTGGTCAACAGCCAACGCCTGCACACGGTCTGCCAGAGCGCCATGTGCCCGAACATGGGCGAATGCTGGTCGGCCGGCACGGCGACGCTCATGATCCTGGGGGATGTGTGCACCCGCTCATGCGGGTTCTGCCATATCGCCACGGGGCGCCCGCCGACGCTGGACCTGGATGAGCCGCGGCGGGTCGGAGAGGCGGTCGCGGCCATGAAACTCCGACACGTCGTCATCACCAGCGTGAACCGCGATGAATTGCCCGACGGGGGCGCCGCCGTTTGGGCCGACACCATCACGCAAATCCGCGAAAAATCCCCCGGCACGACAATCGAGGTGCTCATCCCCGATTTTTGCGGCGATTGGGAGGCGCTGGGCAAGGTGTTCGACGCCCGGCCGGACATTCTCAACCACAACATCGAGACCGTCCCTCGGCTGTATCGCACCGTCCGCCCGCAGGCCAAGTATTCGCGGAGTTTGGAATTGCTTCAGCGTTCGCGGAACGCGGGGTTCGTGACCAAGACCGGCGCCATGCTGGGGTTGGGCGAGACCGAAGGGGAGATCGACGCGACGTTGGATGATCTGGTGGCCATCGGGTGCGACATCGTGACGTTGGGGCAATATCTCCAGCCGACGGTGAAGCATCTGAAAGTCGAGCGCTGGGTGACGCCCGAGGAGTTTGGCCAATGGAAGGTCCGGGGGGAATCCAAGGGGCTGCGGCATGTGGAGTCCGGCCCGATGGTGCGCAGCAGTTATCACGCCGAAAAACAGGTGGACGCCCACGCCGCGACGGCGGGCTGAGGGGTCGATCGCCGACGGTCGCAACTTGACTTTGGCATCGGTCGGGCTACAACCATGGATACGGGCGGTTGGCGCAGTTGGCTAGCGCACCAGCATGACACGCTGGGGGTCACAGGTTCGAGCCCTGTACCGCCCAATTCCCTTTCGACATCCCTTCTCCCGGCGCCGGTTGCGAGCAGGCGGCGTCCCCCGGAGTCGCGACGGGGCAAACCGCCATCGCGTTGCCCATGAAGCGCGCCACCGCCGCGGCGCCAGCGGCACGAAACGCTCCAACCGTCAACCACCAACCGCCTCGCGGGTCTCGCGGGCGCGCGGTCGGGGCCGTACAATCCCCGCGATGTTTCGGCACGTGCCCAATTTGTTGACGGGGGGGAGGTTGCTGCTGGCGGCGGTGTTCTTCGGGATGCTGTCGTATTATCAGTACGAGGGACGGGGGGATCCGTGGTTCCTCTACATCGCGTTCGTGATCTACGCGGTGGCGCTGTTCACCGATTATCTGGATGGACATTTGGCCCGCAAATGGCACGTCGAGGGGGCGTTCGGGCGGGTGGTCGATCCGTTCGTGGACAAGGTGCTGGTGATCGGAAGCTTCATCTTCTTCGCCGGCAAGAACTTCATCATCCCGGTGGCCAACCCGACGGCGATCCCGTCGAACGTGTTGACCATCACGGGGGTCACGCCGTGGATGGTGGTGCTGATATTGGCCCGCGAGCTGCTGGTGACGAGCCTGCGGGCGTTGAGCGAGTCGTCGGGACGGGGGTTCGGGGCGGACATGAGCGGGAAGCTGAAGATGGTGTTCCAGTCGATGACGATATTGGTGATTCTGCTGTACGTGAACAATCTGGACTGGCTGGGGGCGCACGACCTGGGCCGGGCGGCGCGGTGGGGACGGGACGGGTTCATCTGGGGGACGCTGGCGATCACGGTCATCAGCAGCGTGAGTTACATCCGACGGGCGATGGCGCCGCGGTCGGCGGGGGTTTTGGCGTGACCGGGCGTTTACGGGATTGAACCTATGCCGCTGTTGCTCTTGGCGATTTTGTTGGGCGTGGTCGAGGGAATCACCGAGTTCCTGCCGGTCAGTTCGACGGCGCATTTGGCGCTGATCGAACACTGGGTGGGGATCGACCTGAAAATCGACGCGTACTGGCACCTGTTCACCATCGTGATCCAGTTGGGCGCGATCCTGGCGGTGGTGGTCTATTTCCGGGACCGGATCAAGGCGATGCTCGGCGGACGACGGGAGCGCTCGATGACGCCGCTGGAGGCGCTGCATCCGACCGATGGGGCGGTGTCGGCGGCGGGAAAGGGATCGCGGTGGGGATTGTGGATGGTGGTGGTGGGGTCGCTGCCGCTGCCGATCGCGGCGGTGGCGGACAAGGTGTCGGAAAAGTTCCTGGGTTCGCCGCTGGTCATCGCCGGGGCGCTGATCGTCGGCGGGCTGTTGATGATGCTCATCGAGTGGTTCCCGCGCCCGACGGTGACGCAAGGCATGGAACAGATGACCTGGAAACAGGCGCTCGGGATCGGGCTGGCGCAGGTGCTGGCGGCGGTGTTTCCGGGAACCAGCCGGTCGGCGGCCACGATCATGGGAGGCCTGGTGGGGGGGTTGTCGCGGGAAGCGGCGACGGAGTTCGGCTTCTTCCTGGCGATCCCGGCGATGTTCGGGGCGACGGGGTATTCGCTGCTGAAATATTTCGTGAAGTCGCCGGCGCCCATGACGGCGCAACAGGCGCTCTTGCTGGTGGTGGGGACGCTGGTGTCGTTCCTGGTGGCGTGGGTGGTGATCGCGGGGCTGATGGCGTACATCCGGCGGCACAACTTCGTGCCGTTCGCGGTGTACCGGGTGATTCTGGGGGTGGCGGTCTTCCTTCTGGTGCGATAGCGGGTATCGTGGCGGGGGCACATCCGGCGTGGACGGTCGCGGAGGTCGCGGTCGGTCCACGCCACACGAATCCCCCGCGGAGAGGCGAATATGGTCCTGCACATCCTGCGAGCGCTGTTCATTCTGTTGATGGCGGCGGTGGGGTATTACTTCATCAGCCAGCCGGTGGAGTTCATGGGGGCCGCGACGTGGCTGGCGATGGGGATCTCGCTGGCGTTGGGGGTGCTGCTGGTTTGCATCGACATCCTCAGCCCGCGCAAGAAGCTGGCGCTGTTCTCGGGGACGTTCTTCGGATTGATCGTGGGCATCGCCATCGCCTACGCCCTTAGCTTCGTGGTGCGACTGCTGGTGGACCAGTGGGTGATCTCGCCGACGCGGGAGACGGTGGCGGCGTTCGTGAACATGCTCGTCGGGGTGAGCAGCTGCTATTTGGCCATCAGCTTCATCTTGCAGAGCAAGGACGATTTCCGGTTCGTGGTGCCCTATGTCGAGTTCAGCAAGCAGACCAAGGGGGCGCGGCCGATGCTGCTGGACACCAGCGTGCTGATCGACGGGCGCATCGACGACATCGCGTCGACGGGGCTGATCGAGAGCCAGTTGATCGTGCCGCGTTTCGTGCTCAACGAGCTCCAGGCGGTGGCCGACAGCGGGGACAAGCTCAAGCGGAATCGGGGTCGGCGGGGGCTGGAGGTGCTGGGCAAGTTGCAGTCGAACCCCAAGGCCGAGGTGATTCTTTACGACTGGGCGGGGCACGACGACGCCGAGGATGTGGACCAGCGGCTGATGCTGCTGGCCCGCGAGCTCAACGGGCGGGTCGTCACCAACGATTTCAATCTCAACAAGGTCGCGCAGTTGCGCGGGGTGGTGGTGGTCAACATCAACGAGCTGGCCAACGCCCTCAAGCCGGTGGTGCTGCCGGGGGAAAAGATGAGCGTGCGCATCATCAAGCCGGGGGAGGCGGCCGGGCAGGGCGTGGGATACCTCGAGGACGGCACGATGGTGGTGGTGGAGCAGGCGCGGGGGCAGGTGGGGGAGGAGGTGGAGCTGCTGGTGACCAGCGCTTTGCAAACGTCGGCGGGTCGGATGATCTTCGGACGGTTGCCCGAGGGCCACGGCGGATCGAACGGGGGCGGCTCGGGCGGCTCGGGCGGCGGCGAGGGTCGGGGCGCATCCGGCGGCGAAGGGCGGAGCGGATCGGGCGGAGGCGGATCGGGGGGCGGAGGTCGGCGGCATCGGCACCGGACGGATGGGCCGGCGGGGGTGTGATGCGCATCCCGATCATGGCATGGGCGGCGATGGGGCGACCGCCGGGATTTTCTGTTCGGGCGCCCCTCGTCAACGCACGTCGATGATTCTTGAAAGGCGTGTGGGATGATGAAGTTCGCCGTGATTTTCCCCGCCGCCGGCAGCGCCAGCCGATTCGGCGGACCGCGAAACAAGCTCCTTGAGCCGCTGGGGGGGGTGGCGGTGTTCGCCAGGGCACTGGGGGCGTTTCTGTCCCGCGGTGATGTGACGCGGGTGGTCATCGCCGGCAGTGGCGCGATGGGGACCGGGGATGCCGACGGGGATTTGGGCCGCCGCCTGGCCGATCCGCGGGTGGAGGTGTGTCCCGGCGGGGCCACGCGGGCCCACAGCGTCCGCAACGCCCTGGCGCGGGTGGGGGGGGAGATCGAATGGGTCGCCATCCACGACGCCGCCCGCCCGCTGGTGTCGTCCGCGCTCATCGATCGCACGCTCGAGGCGGCGGGGCGCCACGGGGCGGCGGCGCCGGCGTTGGCGGTGGCGCTGACGATCAAGGAGGCCGACGGCCCGCTCCCGGCGGCGGTGCTGCGGACGGCGCCGCGGCATCGGCTGTTCGCCATGCAAACCCCGCAGATCGTGCGCCGCGCGGACCTGGAGCGCGGGTTCGCCGAGTGCCCGATCCCGCTGGAACAGGTGACGGACGATGTGCAGCTTTTGGAACTGATCGGGCTGCCGGTGTGGCTGGTCGAGGGCGAGGAGCGGAACCTCAAGATCACCACGCGGATGGATATGACCCTGGCCGAGATGCTATTGGCGGGGGAAAAGCCGGGGGACGGGACATAGTGCGGGCCGAGCGTCCGGGGGTCCCGCTCGCGCAAAGGCGCCGTCCAACGCCGCCCGCGGCGCGGCGCATGGACTTCATTTCCCATCCGTCGGTCGATAGCGGTGGATCTCCACCCGCTGCTCGTCGCTCAGCCAACTGTCCATCCATCGCCATCCTCGGTCGATGGCCGTGATCGAATACCCCATCGGGTCGGAATACCCCATGTGCGTCAACACCAGGTCGATCTCGTCGTATTTTCCCGACGCCATGGCCTGGGCCAATGGCTTGGTGTCGTCGAATGACAACACGCGGCGGACGTTCTGGGGGGGGTCGATATCGAAAAACCCGCCGGGCAATCCGGTGCGATCCACGTTCGGCCCGGTCAATCGCCCGGCCGGATCGCGCTGGGCATAATAGTCGAACGGCAACTGCCCCTCGGTGGCCACGAAGACCAGCAGCCGGCGCCCGGTCGTCGGTCGCCCGGCCAGGTATTGATACGCCGAGCGCCAATCCTCCATCACGTAATAACGCAACCCGTTGTCGGTCGAGAACGCCGTCAATCGGAGGAGCATCGCCATCCCGATGGCCGCGGCCGCCATCCCGACTTTGGTGCGGGCCTTGGCGAGCGGCATGGCCAGCAGCATCGCGATCGGCGGACCCGAGGCGATGAACAGCCGCTCGTAAAACATGGGCTTGCCGATCACGCTCTTGATGAAGATCACGATCACCGGCAAAAAGGCGTAGACCATCAATCCCGTCGGGATTCGCCACCCGGAGCCGGGCGGCGCGACGTCTTCTTCGATGCCCGTCGCCATGGGCCGCGCCCGCCGGCGCCCCTCGCGCCAATGGAGGAAAGTCCCGGCGAAAATGAGGGCGAATCCCAACCCCAGCGTGAACTGTGTCGCCCGATGCATCCCCGCCAAAGGGTGCAGCCCCAGTTGGTGCATGAACGACGAGGTGTGCCAGAACACCGGCCCCAGGAGCGTGCCCACCGCGATGGCCAAGGTCCAGCCGTCGGGGCGCTGGGCCCAGAAATGCGCGCCCATCCATCGCATCTGGTCGATCACCACGGGAATCCACGGCGAAAATGCCGCCGCCACCACGCCGTTGACGATGAGCAGATCCCGCAGTCGTCTTCGCGTCGATTGAACGCCCGGCCACACCAGCCACGCCACATCCAGCGCCGCCAGATACACGCCCATCAGGTTGTGGGTGTACAGCCCCACGATGTTCGCCGCCGCCAAGCCGGCCAAAAACCATCCGTTCGGGCGGCGCAGGTGGCGATCCATCAGATCGAGGCTGAGGACCCCCACCAGGGTCATGAGGGCGTAATAGCGGGCCTCGCGGGCGTAAAACACCAGCATGTACGAAATGGCGAACCATCCCACCGCCGCCACCACCGCCCACGGCCGGCGGAGAATCCGGTCGGCCAGCGGGACCATCGCCCCCAGGGCCAGCGTCCCGCACATCGCCGAAAACGACCGCAGGGCGAACTCCGAGGTCCCGAAGATCGCCGACCATCCCCCCATCAACACATAGAGCAGCGGCGATCCGACATCATGCCGCAGCACCCGCGTCATCTCCGGGATCGACAGCGACATCACCCAGACGGTGTACCCCTCGTCCAGCCACAGGCTCATGTGCCCCAGCCGGACCCAGCGGACGAAGACCCCCGCCGCCAGGCAGATCGCCAGGGCGATGATCGGCCAACGGGTCCAGCGCCTCGGGGGGGATTGCATCGCGGTGAGTCTAAGCGACGGGCGACCGGCCGGCCAAATCCCCGCGGCATTGGCGCGGTGCGGCATTGGCGTTGCGACAGGTGCGGGATTGGCGCGGGTCGGCTTTGGCGCGATGCGGCATTGGCGCGGGTCGGCTTTGGCGCGATGCGGAAATCGCCGGCTTGCCCTATCATGCGTCCCCATGACCGCGAACCACCACGACAAGCGACTGATCGACGTGGACACCGTCGCCGACATCCCCCCGGAGCTCCGCGGCGCGCCGGCGGGGTTGTTCCTCGAATACCACAACCTCGGGCGACCCTTCGACACGTACACCACCGCCGAAATCCTCATCGGCATGTGCATGGACAACCGAAAACACCTGCACATCCCCGAGAACTTCGCCTACATCATCCGCTCCGGCGGGGGCAACCTGCGATACAGCGAGTTCAAGGTCTCCTACTCCATCGGCGTCGGCGGCGTGGGCGCCATCGCCCTGCTCGGGCACGACGGCTGCGGCATGTCCGGTCTCGTCAACCGCCGCGAGGCGTTCATCGACGGGCTGGTCGAGCGCGCCGGCTGGGAGCGCCGCAAGGCCGAGGAGCATTTCAACCAGATGGCGCCGATGTTCGAGATCGGCGACGAAATCGACTTCGTGCGCGAGGAGGCGCACCGTTTGCGGCGCCGCTACCCCGCCATCGCCGTCACCCCCATGTTCTACAACATCCACTCGAACCGGGTGCGGCTGGTGAGGGAGGAATAGGCCGTTGGAAGTTGGCAGTGGATAGTTGATGGTTGATGGTTGGAGGTTTGCGGAAGAAAGCAATCGGGGCTTGCGCCTTTATCCGCCAACCACCAACCATCCACTGCCAACCATCCCCGAAGGACTTGAACCATGCACGGCGCCGGTGAATCCAACGACAAGCCACAGGCCCTTTCGCTCTTGGCCGGCGAACGCCCGCGCAATGTCGGCTGGTTGCAGGCCGGGGGGTTCCTCTTCGGCGACTGGGGCACCAGTCGGCTGTATGTCCTCGGGCTGGCCTTGCTGTTCGCGGGGCGAACCAGCTTTTGGCTGATCCTGGCCATGAGCGCCTTGATCCTCTCCGTGGGTTGGGCCTACACGCAGATCTGTCGCATCTACCCCGACGGCGGGGGAGTCTACACCGCCGCCAAGCACCACAGCCGAACCTTGGCGGTCATCGGAGCGTTGCTGCTTTTCGCCGACTACACCGTCACCGCCAGCCTCAGCAGCCTTGACGCATTCCACTATTTCGGGCTGCCCCTCACCAAGCACGCCCAGATCGACCGCGCCAAGCAGGCCGCGTCCGGCCACAGCCCGCACCTGGTCACCGACGCCGGCGACGCCATCGCCATCGCGCACGAAACCGCCCTGTTGGCCACCCTGCCGGCCTTGCCGGCGGGCGTCGATCTCCCCACCGAATCCACCGGGGGTTCGCCTTTGTATTATGCCCCCGACGAGCATGTGCTCCGCTGGGGCGGCGGGGAGATGGGCAAGCCCGCCCGCGACCGTTACCTCGCCCGGTCGAACGACCTGGAATATCAACTGGCCGTCAAGAGCCTTTATCAACAGAGCCAGAGCGAATCGCTTTTCGCATGGGATTCGCCGGGGCTGTGGGCGATCATCGCCATCGCCGCCATCGGGCTGTTCAACCTGATGGGTCCCAAGCACACCGGCGGCTTCGCCATTTTCGCGGCCGTCGGCATGGTCGCCATCACCGTGCTCATCACCGTCAGCGCCGTCACCAGCGGCAAGATCGACTGGGGCGCCCTCGGCGGACGATTGGGCAATCCGCTGCAGCACCCCGGCGAAATGTGGGTGGCGTTCGTGTCGATCGTGCTGGCGCTTTCGGGCGTCGAGGCGATCGCCAACCTCACCGGGGTCATGAAAAAGCCCGTCGCCAAGACCGCCGCCAAGAGCATTTGGCTGGTGGCCGGTGAGGTGGCGCTCTTCAACATCATCCTGGCGGTCATCATGCTGGCGATCAAACCCATCGACCGCGAGGCCCACGTCAACGACATGCTGGCGTTCCTCACCAGCCACTATGTCGGCGCCTGGGGCGAGTGGCTCGTCCGCATCGTCGGCGGCGCGCTCTTGCTCAGCGCCACCAACACCGCCCTGACCGACATGATCTCGGTCCAATATCTCATGGCCCGCGACAACGAGCTGCCGGGGTTCATGGTCGCCCTCAACCGCTTCGGCGTGCCGTGGATCCCCGCCATCGTCGCCGCCGGCGTCCCCATCCTCATCCTGCTGATCAGCCACAACCTCGAGAGCCTCGCGGCCCTCTACGCCATCGGCGTCATCGGCGCCGTCGCCATCAACGTCACCCTCTGTTCAGGGCACCCGAGGCTGCGCCGGCTCCGCCGCAAGGGTCCGATGGTCGCCCTCGGCGTCGTCCTCATCGCCATCTGGATCACCCTGGCGTTCACCAAGCTCCACGCCCTGGTCTTCGTCGCCAGCGTCCTCACCGTCGGGCTGACCGCCCGGGCCATCACCAAGTTCGCCCAGAAACGCTGGCCCAAGCCCAGCCTCCTGCGCCAGGCGATCCTCGAGCAGATGCCCCCCGACGCCCTCGCCCTGCCGCGCGTCATGGTCGGCACCTACGGCTCGGAATCCCTCGCCCTGCCGGCCCTCGAGGAGGCCAAGCGCGCCGGCGCCGCGTTGGTCGTCTGCTTCATCCGCGCCATCCAGTTGTCGTACAAGTACGAGACCGACCGCAAACTGACGATCGACAACGATCCGGCGGCCCAGAAGACCTTCGCCCGGTTCCTGGAGCTCGGCCACGAGGCCGGCGTCCCGGTGGTGCCGGTCTACGACACCGGTCCCGACGCCGCCGTGCTGATGGCCGAGAACGCCGCCATCCACGGCGCCCGGCGGGTGTTGATCGGCACCAGTCGCCAAGGCGCCCTGTATCATTTGATCAAAGGCCACTTCCAGCGCCGTTTGGAATCCCTGTTGCCGCCGGAGATTCCCGTGCAGGTGGTGACCCCCACCAGCAGCGTCGACCTCGACGAAGTTCCCGCCCCGCAATGAAGTCGGAAGAGCGCCCCCATCCACAGACCCGGAGCATCCGCAAATAACAGTACCTGTCCCCTTTATATAACGGGGACAGGTACTTTTATTTGGGCATCGGGTCGATGCGAAAACAAAATCGCCGGTCCGGCGCGGGGTCGCCATGGAGTGGGGGACGGGGGGGCGTATAATCCGGGCCATGGCGGATCTGCGACGGCAATTGCGGGAGGTGTTCGGTCTGGACGACTTCCGGCCGTCGCAGCGCGAGGTGATCGAGGCGGTGATGGCGGGCGCCGATGTGCTGTGCGTCATGCCCACCGGCGCCGGCAAGAGCCTTTGTTACCAATTCCCCGCCGCCGCCGCCGACGGGATCACGATCGTGGTCTCGCCGCTGATCGCGCTCATGGCCGACCAGGTGCAGCAGTTGCGCGACGGGGGGTTGCCGGCGGAGTTCCTCAACAGCGCGTTGTCGGCCGACGAGCAGCGGGGGGTGCTGGCGAAGTTGGCCGACGGGTTTTCGGGGATGCTCTATGTGGCGCCGGAGCGGTTTTTCGCGCCGGGGTTCCAGCGGGCGATGGTGTCGTTGCGACCGGCGCTGCTGGCGATCGACGAGGCCCACTGCATCAGCCAATGGGGGCACGATTTCCGCCCGGACTACGCGCGGCTGGGGGAGGCCCGCAAGCGCCTGGGCGATCCACCGACCATCGCCCTGACCGCGACGGCGACCGAGGATGTGCGCCGCGACATCATCGAGCAGTTGCACCTGCGCGAGCCGAAGGTGATCGTCACCGGTTTCGACCGCCCGAACCTGCGATACGAGTCGCGCCGCGTGCCCAAGACCTCGGGCAAGGAATCGGAGCTATTGAAGTTGGTGGCCGAGCAGAAAGGCTCGGGGATCGTTTACTGCGCCACCCGCAAGGCCGTCGACGAGGTTGCGGCGATGCTCCAAGGTTCGCGGGCCAGGGGCGACCGCGCGGTCGTGGCGTATCACGCCGGGCTGGACGGCGCGACGCGATCGGCCAACCAGGAATCGTTCATGTCGTCGGCCACGGCGATCGCGGTGGCGACCAATGCCTTCGGGATGGGGATCAACAAGGCGGACTTGCGGTTCGTGGTCCACTACAACCTGCCGGGGACGCTCGAGGCGTATTACCAGGAGGCCGGTCGGGCCGGGCGCGACGGGCGCACGGCGCGCTGCACCATCCTGTTCAGTTACCAGGACCGCTACACCCACGAGTTCTTCATCGAGCAGTTGGCCCAAACGGAGGGCGCCGACCCGAAGGTGGTGGCCGAGCGGCAGGCGCGGGCGCGGCAAAAGCTCGAGCAGGTGATCCAATACGCCCAGACCCATCGCTGCCGGCGGCAGATGATATTGGATTATTTCGGGGAGGATCGGCGGGTGGGGGATTGCAACTGCGACGTGTGCGCCGCGTTGGCGGACTTGTCGGCCAACGGCGACGGGCCGGCGGTGTCCGACGAGGTGGCGCTGTTGGTCGCCAAGTTGCTCAGCGGGGTGGCGCGGCTGCACGGGAAGTTCGGGGTGGCGACCATCGCCGAGGTGCTGGCCGGGGCCGACAACGAGCGCGGTCGGCGGTGGGGTTTTTCCGACCTCTCGGTGCACGGGCTGCTGCGTGCCCATTCGGTCAAACGGCTCGTGGCGATGTTGCATCGGTTGATCGAATGCGGGCTGGTGCGACAGGTGGATCCCGACGGCATGAAGTTCCGTCCGGTGCTGGAGTTGACCGGGGCGGGGGTGGCGGTCATGAAGCGCGATCAGCCCCCGCCGGCGACGCTGGCGGATTTGGCGCCGGGACGGGCGGATGTCGCTGAGGCGCCGGCGCCGCGCGGGCGGTCGTCGGGCCGTCGGGCCGAGCGGACGGTGGCGCCGCTGGTGGGCGATGGCGGCGATCCCGACGCCGCCGGACGGTTCGAGCGCCTGCGCGCGGCGCGGGCGAGGCTGGCGAAAGAAAAGGGACTTCCGGCGTACTGCGTGTGCCATGACCGCTCGTTGAAACAGATCGCCCTCGAGCGCCCGTCGGATCTGGAGGCCTTGGAGCGAATCCCCGGCCTGGGCAAGCATAAGATCGAGCAATATGGACGCGAGCTGCTGTCGGCCCTGAACGACGCCCAATGACGCGATACACACGCGACAGGATGACGCGTTGAAGCAATAATCTGAAAGCGCCGGACTTTTCTTTACAACACCCCCCGCTCGATCCGATAATACCATTGGTCATGTGCATTACGTTCCCGGAGATGGGGTGAGACGCGGGAAAGAGCCGATTTCCCGCCGCGTGACCGAAATCCTTCGCTTCCAAGCCGAACCGGAGGCGCATCTTGAAAGGTGTCCCATGGACGATTCAATGTCGAATCCGTCATCCGAGGCGCGAAGACAGCGCCGCCAAGCGGGTCTTAGCTACAAGTTCCAGCGGCTCCGCGAGGCCCTTCGCGCCGCCATTGAAACCGGCGAGCTGACCGGACGGCTGCCCGGCGAGCGCGAATTGGCCAAGCGTTTCGGCGCCAACGCCAAGACGCTGGGCAAGGCGTTGACCGATTTGGCGGCCGAGGGACTGCTGGAGCGCAGCATCGGGCGCGGCACGTTCGTCAAGGGCGCCGGCGCGCCGGCGGGCGGCGTCCACAACCGCCGGCTGATCCTGATCGATCCCGAAGCCCCGCAGCGCAAAACCGTACAACTGCTTTTGGAGGCCTGCCCCGGCGCCCAGGTGTGCGCCGACGCCTCGGCGATGCGCCCGAGTTTCGTCAACCAATTCTCCGCCGTGGTCGATTTCTCGGCCCGCACCCCCGACGCGGTGCTGCGCGATCTGGTCGTCCGCAACATTCCGGTGGTGGCCGTCGGCCATGAGCCTCGGAATTACGCGACCCACGCGGTGCTGATCGACCGCACCTTCGGCGCCGGCAACCTCGCCCGCGACCTGATCCTCGGGGGGCACCGTCGGCTGGCGGCCATCGAAGCGCCCGGCGCCGACGAGATCGCCATCGCCCTGCGCCGCGTCGCCGCCCGGCACGATGTGCGAATCCATGTCGAATCGACCGGTCCCGACGATGTGCTTCGACTGGTGGAAGATTGTGTCTCGGCGGTGGTGTGCGACGGCGCCGAATCGGCCCGTCGCGTGCGACGCAACCTCGGCGCGGTGGGATTGAGCACCCCCCAATCGCTGTGCGTGTCGGCGGTGGGACTGGCCGACGACGAGGCGCCCTGCACCGGGTATTTCGTGAGCTGCGAGCAGGAGGCGGCGACGATCCTGCAATTGCTCAACGACACCTCCGCGCGGCGCCCCTCGAGCCTGTGGCTGGTGGGATCGTTCATCGAGCGGATGACCGTGGTTCCCGCCGCCCGCCTGCAATTCACCCACGCCGGCGCCATCACCGAATTGATGGCCGACGCGATGTGAGAGCGGCTTCGGCGGCGACTGTCCGAATATGAAACCCGAGGGCATGGCCGCCGTTGTTATACGCAAGTCACCGGCCATCCGCCGTCGTTCTCATGTCGCGGGGGCGCCTCGCCCCCGCCTTTCCAATCAACGCCGACGACGACGGCGCTCAACGGGTGTTTTCACGACCTCCAAACCCGTCTTCGCCCGGTGATGCCCTCTTGGACGGGGCCGAGGCGGCTCCGCGACAAGGAACTGCCGGCGGCGGCAGCGGACTTGTGCATAACAATGAGGGGCATGGCCACCGCTTTCAGGGGCGCCGGCCGGGCGGTGGGACGTCGAGGCCGGCGAGGAAGGCGTCGAGCATTTGCCGGTAGCCGGCGGGATCGACGGCAAGGGCCTGGCAATGGCCGGCGGGGAAGGTCCGGGTCATGCCGGGACCGACGGGGCGCCGTTCGGCGGCGACGGCGAGGGCGC
Source organism: Tepidisphaerales bacterium (assembly GCA_038252525.1). GTDB lineage: Bacteria > Planctomycetota > Phycisphaerae > Tepidisphaerales > Tepidisphaeraceae > JBBSAF01. The sequence continues at coordinate 973 of JBBSAF010000015.1, read as the reverse complement.
GGCGGTCGGCGCCCTGGGTCAGCTCGTCGGCGCCGCATTGGATCAGCAGCAGCGGGGGCTTCGATCGCGGGATCAATCTCAGCGGGGCGATGGCGTCGAAGTCGATTTCCATGACTCGTTCGATGAGGGCGATGGCCCACGGCGACACCCTCGGCAGGGCGATGCCCAAGGCATGGTGCATCCGTCGGGCGGCGGCGGGGAAATCGGCGTAGGGGCTGTCCAGCACCAGGGCGTCGATGTCGTCGCGCCCGTCTGCGACGGCCAGGGCGACGGCGGCGCCCATGGAGATTCCCATGAGAATCAGTTGCCGGGTGGCGTCGGGACGGGCGATCTTGAGCTGGTCGATCACCCCGGCGACATCGTGGCGCTCGAGGAATCCGGCGGTGCAGGTCGATCCGCCCGACTCCCCGTGGGCGCGGAGGTCCAAGGCGAGAATGTCATGGCCGCGCTCGTGCCACAACGACGCCCAGGCGATGGCGCCGACCTTGGCGTCGCCGTATCCATGCAACAGCACGACGGTTCGTCCGGCCGGTCGCTCGGCGGGGATCCACCAGCCGGCGATTGCCAGCGGGCGTCGGTTGGCGGGATGGGTGATGGTGAAGGTGACGGGCTGGAACGGCAGGCCGAGGTCGCCGGGGGACAGACGACCCAGACGCACGACGGCCTTGGCGTCGGTCATCCGCGGCGGGTGGACGATGCCGTGGGCGATCAGCAGCGTGGCCGCGGCGACGAGACCGGCGCCGACGGCGAGAACGATCGTCAACAAGGACCACAACGTGGGCACGGCGCGATGATAAGCCCCGTCGTCCCCCCCGCACACCCTCCCGCCGGCAAATAAAGGTACCTGTCCTGCTCTGTCTCGACCCTCGTCCAAAGACTCTTTTTGACCGGACCGCACGCCGAGGACCGCCCTAAACGCAGGGAAAAAACCGAAGAGGTCGCCGTGTCGTGTTGGATTTCCGAGGGTCGAGAC
>JBBSAF010000014.1:0-17819 GCA_038252525.1 Tepidisphaerales bacterium | reverse complement strand
TACAACGTACAACGTACCACTTACAACCACTCGGCGTCCCATGTTCGTCGGAAAGGGCTTAGGCATTCCATGTCATCCGAAATCACCATGCCGCAGTTGAGCGACACCATGACCGAGGGGACGCTTGTGAAGTGGCACAAGACCGAGGGTCAAAAAGTCGAGGCCGGCGAGGAGATCGCCGATGTCGAGACCGACAAGGCGACGATGCCGATGGAGGCGTTCGAGGACGGCGTTCTCGCGGTCATCGTGGCGGCCGAGGGATCGAAGGTGAAGGTGGGGGGGCTGATCGGCGTCATCGCGGTGGGCAATGAGAAACCGGCGGAGATCAAGGCGAAATATGCCGAAGGCGGGGGGGCGAGGAAACCTGAAGCCGCCACGCCGGCGGCCCCGCCGAAGACCCCCACGCCCAAGTCGCCCAGCGCCTCCGCGGGTTCTTCGCCCTCTGTGAGATCGCCGAGCGCCCCCGCGGGTTCTTCGCCCTCCGTGAAATCGCCGAGCGCCGCCCCAGCGCCCTCGGTCGCGTCGAAATCCCCGCCAGCCAAGACGCCGTCCGCGAAAACCGCGCCCGCCGCGCCCCGGCCCGGCGCCGCGGCCCCCTCCTATCAATTCGACCTGATCGTGATCGGCGGCGGGCCGGCCGGTTATGCCGCCGCCATCCGGGCCGGACAACTCAAAAAACGCGTCCTCTGCGTCGAAAAGCAACATCTCGGCGGCGTCTGCCTGAACTGGGGCTGCATCCCGACCAAGGCCCTGCTCGAAAGCGGCGCGTTCATCCGGCGATTGCGCGAGGATTCCGACCAGTGGGGCGTGTCGTGCGACAATGTGACGATCGACTTCCCCAAGATCATCGCCCGCAGCCGGGGCATCGCCGAGAAATTGTCCAAGGGCATCGCCCACCTTTTCCGCAAGCACGAGGTCAAGCATGAGAGGGCGACCGGGCAACTGCTCAGCCGCCATCGCGTGAAAATCACCGCCGCCGACGGATCGGCCAGGGAGGTCACGGCGCGATTCATCATTCTGGCCACCGGGGCGCGGGCCCGCAGCCTGCCGGGCATCGACATCGACCATGTGAGGATCATCACCGCCAAGGAGGCGATGAACCTGCCGGAGCAACCGAAAAGAATCGCCATCGTCGGCGCCGGCGCCATCGGCTGCGAGTTCGCGGACTTTTACAACGCCATCGGGACCGAGATCGAGATCATCGAGCTCCTGGACCATCTGCTGCCCATCGAGGACACCGACTGCTCGGTGCTGCTCGAGCGGATGTTCACCAAGCGCGGCATTCGCGTCCACACCAAGAGCAGGACGCTCAAGGTCGAGAAAACCGCCGACGGCGTGCGCGTCCACGCCACCAGCGCCGCCCGCGGCGATTTCACCATCGCCGCCACGCTCTGCCTCATGGCCGTCGGCGTCACCGGGAACGTCGAGGATTTGGCCGTCGATCAGGCGAAATTGGAGCTGTTCAAGAACCATGTGAAGGTCGATGCCCATTACAAAACCAACATCGATGATGTCTACGCCGTCGGCGATGTGATCGGCCCGCCATGGCTGGCGCACGTGGCCCACCACGAGGCGGTCGTCTGCGTCGAGCGCATCTTCGGTTTCGCCGAGCACCTCATCGACTACAAGATGATTCCCGGCTGTACCTACACCCATCCGCAGGTGGCCAGCATCGGGCTGACCGAGCGCAAGGCCCGCGAGGAGAAGCGCGACATCCGCATCGGCAAGTTCCCCTTCAGCGCCAGCGGCCGCGCCCTGGCCGCCGGCGAGGCCGACGGATTCGTCAAGTTGATCTTCGACGCCAAGTACGGCGAGTTGCTCGGCGCCCATCTGATCGGGGAGAATGTCACCGAGTTGCTCGGCGAACTCATCATGGCCCAAAAACTCGAGGCCACCGAGGAGACCATCCTGTCGGCCATGCATCCGCATCCGACCCTGAGCGAAGCCGTCATGGAAGCCGCCGGCGTGGCCGACGGCCGCGCGATTCATTTGTGAGGAAGATTGTGGGTGGTGGGTTGTGCGTTGCGGGTTGCGGGTTGCGGGTCACGCCCTAGGCCCCTCTTCCGCCTGCCTTCGTGCCGCCTGCGGCTCGACGGAGTTAGTGGCAGTCAGCCTGCTGGTTGTAAGTTGTACGTTGTAAGCGGGAGGTTGCGAGTTGTGGGTTGTGAGTTGCGAGTGAATGCGGGGGACGCCGCTCCCTTTTTCCGCCTGCCTTCCTTCCGCCCGCCTTCCCTCCGCTCACCGCCTTCTCGCTCTTCCCTGCACGTCGCGGGGCCGCCTCGGCCCTGTCTTTTTCTTCAATAATTTCCCTTGCTTTTTTACACATGGCGCGCGCAAACTGGGCATTGCAGGATCCAAGTCGGTTGCGCATCTCGCCGCGGGGAATGGGTGTCGGGCGGGGCGAACAGGCGTCCGTCCGACGGCCGTGCGAACGGCGGTTTTCCGCGGAAGTTGCAAAACCCCACACAGGGAGCGACGGGCGATGCGCCCGTGGTGGCGAGTCGCCCTCCAAGGCGCCAGCGGCCCCAATACGCCGAAGGACAGGCCGTCCGGAATCGCGTTCGGATGAAGGTCCGAACCACCCCGGCCGCAAAGTCCATGGGCGGATGGGTTCCCGGGAGACCGGGAACCGGACCTTGGCGGCGTCGGTTTTGATTCATCGTTTGACGCACGCGATGTCCGCCCCGACGGCGCCATTTCGCGTCCACAACCCTGCAAGGGGACCGAAAAACCCAAGGCGGCAGGCCCCGCGCGGATGGTTCGTCATCGCGCCGGGCCGCTGACGGCGACGGATGGCGCCCGGAAGTCGGCGTCGAACCGGTCGGCAGGCCCCGCGAACGTGGGTGAAGATTCGTTCGCCGCGGGGTGGCCCCCCGATCCAAAATCATCGGGGCCGGATTTCGCATCGCAACGACACGCGGGACCACGACGGGCGGACGACGCCCCGACACGTCGAGCGTCGGATCAAGGCCGTGAAGGGTCGAAAAATCCCATGGGCGCCGCCGGGGTTGAACGCCCCGGCCAGGCGACGCGGGACGAACCCGCGCGGGCCGTCACCCCTCCGCGAACTGAACCGGAGCGGGCAACCCGCGCGGATCGTCCCCGATGTCCGGGCGGTGGTCACTCCCATGAATGGAGTCGCCCGCACATCGGCACGAGGTTCCGCGAGGACGCATCGGTCGGCCGGACCCGCGAAGGCCAAGGAGGCGCGGGACCGCGAAATCGCCGGCCCAAACGTCGCGGCGGGACAAGCCGGAACTTGGCAACTCCGGCCCGGGTCGCGTCGGCCGCAAGCGTCGAAGGGAAACAACCGGCCCGTCGGAACAGGCGGTGGCCCCCGAGCATCCCCTCGCCCAGGGCAATCCCCAAGCCCCGGCGACCGGAAAACGGCCACCACCGCATATCGGGCGAGCGGACGCCCCCCCCGCCAACAAGCGGCCAAAGCGTCCACCACGCCCCGGCGCCGACGATGGCGCGGCCGCCGAACGGGAATTGCCCCGCACGGCGCCCCTCGGCGGACGACGGTGACGCCCTTCAAGGGCGCGGGTCAAGCCAATGCCCCCCGCACACCGTTCGCCCCAGGGCCGCGTCCATCCCACGCCGGAACGCGATCTCGCCCGACGCGCCTCCGACCGGCCAAGCAACCGGCTTGGATCCTTTTTTGCGGGGAAGTGACGGGAGGGGGAGAAGTTGTAGGTTGCGCGTTGTGAGTTGTGAGTTGCGCGTTGTGAGTTGTGCGGTGTGAGTTGCGCGTTGTGCGTTGCGAGTTGTGAGTTGTAGGTTGCGAGTTGCGCGTCGCGCGTTGCGAGTTGTTGTGCGTTGCGAGTTGGGACCAGCGACGGAAAGTGGCGGTCCTGTGATTCCACCATGGGCCACCCCCGGCCCCGCCTCGCGTTATCCCGCCAAAGTCGTCGGCCGCGAAACCCTCACTCCGGCGCATACTGCACCTTCACCTGCCCCAACCACGTCCGCCACGCCATCGTCAGCCCCGTGTAGTCGCAGTGGAAGTGCTTCTCCAACGCATCCTCCCCGTCCATCCCCCCCTTGATGTCGTCCACCATCGCCTTGAACGCCCGCGGATTATCCCCGGCCAGCATCTCCACCAACGTCCGCATGATCGGATAGGACGCCCCCGCCTTGGACATGTCATCGTCGAACACCGGCGAGATGTCCATCTTCGATTTGGCCATCCGCTGTGCCATCACGATCGGGTCCGACCGCGGGAATTGACCCGCCGCGATCATCTCGGCGATCCCCTCGTTCAACCACACCGGGATCCGCCCGTGCCCGCGATATCGCGCGATGAAGGCGTGCGTGAACTCGTGGGTCAGCACATACGCCCACCGACGCTCGGCCTTGCGAACGTCGCCGTTGGTGTCGGTCGGATCCGGCTTCCACATCGCCATGTGCCCGATCCCGTCATCCCGGCTGTAATAATATCCGCTCGCCATCGTCGCCATGTACGGCGGGGCGTCGTCGATCTCCTTGGCGAACTGCCGGAACGTCGATTGCCGCGCGAACATGTACACCGGCAATTTCCCGATGAAGATGTTCTCCTTCGCCGACAGGTCGAACTGCCGCGACACCACCGCGTACGCCCCCTCCAGATTCGTCTTCAAAAACGCATATTCCCGCTGGTCCCAATCGGTGAAAATCAGGAAATGATCCGTCTGGATCTCATCGAGCCTGACCTTGAGCTTCCCCGCCACCTCCGTGGCGTCGGCCCGGTATTTCTCGATCGCCGCGGCGTTCTCCGCCGGAGTGCCCGCCGCGAACGCCCCCTCCACCGCCGGCGCCGCGTCCCCCGCGCCTCCCGCATCCGGCGCATCGACCGCCTCCGCCGCCTTGTCCTTCACCAGTGCCCCCGGCTCGCTCGCCAGAATCGCATCGACCTTCGGCTTCAGCGCCGGGTCCATGCTCGCGGCCTTGTTCAGCGCATACCGCGCCTGCTTGACGTTCATCCCCCAACCCATCTCGCCCAGCTCCAGCCAATCCGACGCCTTGGTCTTGTCGATCAGCCGCGACCGCAGCGTGAACGCGCTCGCTCCGGTCATGTCCACCCACGCGATCGTCCGCTCCTCCTTGGTGGTCTTGATCGCCGCGTCGGTCGCGTCATACGACGTGAGTTGACCGGCCACCATCGACCCGCCAACCCGCAAATACACCTGCACATACATCGGTGGGGACACCGCGACCCGCGCGGCGATCGCCGACATCGCCAGCCCCGCGACCGCCACCATGATCCATGAAATTGTCGATGTTCCGCGGCCCATGATCCCAACCGCCTCCCTTCCTTGATGCCCAACCCCGATTTGCTCCGCACCATCATGCCATCGAACCGCCCCCGACGCCACCCGAAACTTGACCGCCCCGAAACTTGATCGTCCCGAAACTTGACCGCCCCCGCGCTCGCCCCGACCATACACCCCCTCATGCGCCTCCTCCGCCTGCTCGCCATCGTCGTCCCCTTGATCCTGTCGCCCGCCTCGCGGGCCCAACCGATCTCCCCCGACTTCGCCCCTCGCCTCGCCATCTCCCTGCTCACCATCGGTCCCGGACCCGCCGCCTACGAACAGTTCGGCCACAACGCCCTCATCGTCCGCGACACCGTCTCCGGCCGGGCCATCGCCTACAACTATGGCGTCTTCGATTTCGACCAGGAAAACTTTTATGGCCGCTTCATCCAAGGCCGGCTTCTCTATTCCATGGAGGCCTACGACGCCGACGCCGTCATCAAAACCTACATCGCCGACGACCGCTCCGTCTGGATCCAGGATCTCGACCTCACCCCCCCCCAACGACTGGCCATCTTTGACTACCTCGAAGGCTGGCGCGGGCGAAACTATCTATACGACTACTACACCAACAACTGCTCGACCCAAGTCCGCGACGCCCTCGACATCCCCGGCGCCCTCGACGGCGCCCTCAAATCCGCCACCGCCCCCGTCCACCCCGGCCACTCCTTCCGCTGGCACACCCGACGCCTAACCCAAGTCGATCCGCCGCTCTATCTCGCCCTCGAATCCGTCCTCGGCCTGCCCACCGACCTGCCCATCTCCCGCTGGAATGAACTGTTCCTCCCCCAGGAGCTTCAAGCCGCCGTGTCGGCCATCACGCTCCCGTCGCCCGATGGTTCACCCCGTCCGCTCGTCGCCGCCGAACGCCAACTCCATCGCAGTTCGCGCTACTCCACCCCCGTCCGCCCGCCAATTTTCTTCCCCTATTTCCTCGCCATCGGCCTGGCCATCGCCGTCGCACTCCTGGGGTTCCGCGGCCGAACCATGACCTTCCTCGCCTCGACCTGGTGCCTCCTGATCGGCGCCACCGGCTGGCTTTGCGTCTGGGGCTGGTTCTTCACCGATCATTGGGCCACCAAGACCAACCTCAACCTCCTCCACCTCAACCCCTTGGCGATCTTCCTGCCCCTCTTGATCCCCGCCATGCGCCGCCGATGGGCCAACCGCCGCGCTCCCATGCTCGCCAACGCCATCGCCTTCCTCGCCTGCGTCGGCCTGCTCATGGCCGCCCTTCCCCACCTCCATCAATACAATTGGGATGTCGCCTGCCTCACCCTCCCCGTCTGGCTCGCCTTGGCCATCGCCCTTCGCCGCCGCCGCGACCGTATCCTCGCACAACGCGATCCCGCGCCCCCCGCGGCCGCCGCGTCCCGCCTTTCCGTGGCGGGCGCGCCTCGTCCCCGTACTTCCCCGAGTCCCTCGCCTTCCCCTGTCGCGGGGTCGCCTCGGCCCCGCCTTCCCGTTCTTTGACCCACCGACCCAAAAACACCCCCCATCATCCGGCCAAAAAAATGACCATGACCCTCCATCGCCCCCTGATCCTCTGCCTCACCCTCCTCTGCCTCTCCTGCGCCCCCGATGCCTCCCAACCCTCCGGCGCCAAGTGGGGCCGCCGTCCCGGCGCCTACCCGCCCCCGCCCCCCGTTCAGCGCGTCGCCCTCGACCCCGCCCTGCGCCAATCGGCCCGCGATCTCCTCATCGCCGCCATCGCTTCTCCCGACCCGATCATCCGCAGCCAGGCCATCGAGGCCATGCAACAGGCCATGCCCGATGCCGCCAAGCCGTATCTCCTCGCCGCCCTCGACGACCCCGACGCCCAGCCCCGCAAGGCCGCCGCCCTCGCCGTCGGCGTGCTGCGGATCGCCGACGCCCGCGGGCGCCTGCTGCAATTGGTCTCCGATCCCGACCCCAACGTCCGCGTCGCCGTCCGCTTCGCCCTGCATCGGCTGGGCGATGTGCGATTCAGCCACGACCTGGAAATCTTCGCCCGCGATCCCAACCCCGCCGTCCGCGGCGACGTGGTCATGGTCCTCGGCATGCTCGGCGAACCGTCGGCCCGGAAAATCCTCATCCCCCTCCAACTGGACCCCAACCCCGCCGTCCGCCTCCAAGTCGCCGAGGCCCTCTGGCGGCTCGGCGACCCCAACGGCCTCGACAGCCTCATCGCCGGCACCATCAGCGGCTACCCCGACGACCAGATGATCTGTCTGATGGCCTTGGCCGAGCCGCGCGACCGTCGCGTCGCCAAGCACGTCGGCGGTGCATTGACCGCCGACTACCCCGAAGTGCGCCTGATCGCCGCCCGCGCGTTGGGCATGCTCGGCTACGACGATGGCTATGCCATCGCCGCCGACGCACTCAAAAACCCCGATCCCCGACAGCGGGCGCTGGGCGCGCTGGCACTCGGAGCCATCGCCCGATCCGACGCCCAACCGCTCTTGGCGCCCCTGCTTTCCGACCCCGAACCCACGGTTCGTGTGGCCGCGGCGATGGGCGTGCTCGATTTATCGGCCCCGCCGGCGCCATGAGCGTCGGCGACGAAAGCACTTGCGCGCTGTTGGCAACGAGGAAAAACTTGACACGTCGCGCCATCTAAATACCATACGATCCAGTCGAATCGTCGCCGGTCCGGCCTTCACACGCCGTCCCGGCCTCAGACCGATCGGCGTCCCTCGCGGTTTTGTGCCCGGCGTCTGGCGGATCTACATCACGGATGGACAGCATTGTCCAAGGAGCCAACCCTTGAGCGCTCTCACCAAATTGTTCGTTGTTCTCCTGGTCGTTTGCTCGCTGCTCTTGACGGCCGCCACGGTGGTCTTCGTCAACCGCGTCGAGAACTTCAAACAAGCCAGCGACCTCACCCAGAAAAAGCTCGAGGACTCCAACCGACAACTCGACCAGTCGCGCACCCAGCTCGACGCCATCCAACGAACCACCCAGGCCCAGATCGCCGAGGCCACCAAGCAGCTCCAGGCCAAGGAGACCCGCATCAACGAGCTCCAGCAGCGGCTCGCCGAAATGCAGGTCGCCCAGGCCGACCTCTCCAGCAAGCTCCAGCTCAACGCCTTGGCCCTCACCCAGGCGACCGAGGGCCAGAAGGCCTCCCAGGGCATGAGCACCCAGTTGCAGACTCAGACCAATGACCTGCGATCCAGCGGCGACAAGCTCGTCAAGTCCAACGCCGATCTCAACGCCACCATCAGCGACCTCACCAACCGACTCGAGGTCACCACCCGAGACATGAAGTTCTACCAGGAACAGCTCACCGAGGCCCAGAACCGCGCCCAGGCCCTCACCGCCAAGGTCAAGGATCTCGGCGGCGTCCCCACCGAGATCGCCTCCGCCGGCACCGGCGCCGGCGCCCCGGCCATCAACGGCGTCATCCGCGAGACCCGCAACATCGGCGGCATCCCCTACGCCACCATCTCCGTCGGTTCGGCCGACAATGTCGTCAAGGGCATGAAGTTCAACGTCATCGACCGCGCCCAAGGCACCTTCCTCGGCATCCTCACCGTGGATTCCGTCGAACCCAACGCCGCCACCGGCCGACTCGAAGGCCCCGCCGTCGATCAGGTCCGCTCCGGCAGCGAGGTCCGCACCCAACTGTGACCCCCGCGGCGCCCTGAGCGCCACCGCCCCCGGGGCCAACGCCACGCCGGCGGGGGCACGCCGCCGCAGCCCCCTGTAAGTGTCCGTTTTCACTGGAGTACCCATGAGCCGCGCCGCCACCGGTGACACCGTCGTCGTCAGACCCGCCAACAACATCTACACCGTCCTCGCCGCCGTCGCCGCCCTCGCCGCCGTTTTCGGCCTCATCGCCGTCAACGCGCGAGCCACCGAAATCTTCGGCAAGGGCATCCTCTGGTGATCCTCCCCAATGGGGGTTCCCCGAAAGCGCGCTGCATCCCTCCCTTGAAATCCGCAGCGCCCGTTCGACGATCCCGCACATGACCCCGGCATCCGTCGCCGACAACAAAACCCTCATCCGCGGCGCCTGTCTGGGGCAGTCCCCGGTGCTCCCGGACCACTGCCGCAAACTACACCGTGCCCCGGTTCACCTTCCTCGATCCCGGCCCGCTCGTCGATGACGAACTGATCCTGATCGAACCGCACCCCGCCTTCGTCGATTCACTCCTCGATTCCGTCCAGCGTCCCCTCACCCTCCGCGACGCACCCGAGGAGGCCCGACTTTCCCGCGACCACATCGAGCGCATGCTCGAAACCTCCCCCCATGGCCACCAAGAGGCCGACCCCATCCACAACCTCGTCCCGGCCTACCACTTCTGGATGAAAATCCCCGACGCCATCGCCGGCGGCGTCACTCTGCGAATCGGCGACTCTGACGACATGACCCGCCATTACGGCCAGATCGGCTACCACGTCTATCCCCCGTATCGCGGCCACCACCGCGCCGCCCGAGCCGTCCGCCTACTCCTTCCCCTGGCGCGCCTTCACGGCATGCGCGAGCTATGGATCACCTGCAACCCCGACAACCTCGCCTCCCGCCGCACCTGCGAGCGACTCGGCGCCACCCTCATCGACATCATCCCCATCCCCCCGCGCCACCCCCTGTACCTCCGCGGCGAACGACTAAAGTGCCGCTTCCGCCTCGATCTGTGATATGCATACGGCTTATTGCCTGCGTGGGGATGCGCCGACGCGCATATGTTCTCCGTGGTTGCCACTCGTCAATGCACGTCAACGATGCTTGAAATGCGTATGGCCCCCCCGCACCGCCGGGCCGTGGGCACGCCCCCCCTTGTCGCGGAGCCGCCTCGGCCCCGCCTTTTCCCAACCCTCATTCCATCGCGTCGATCCTTCGCCATCCCGGTCCGCCGACGACACGCCGACGATGCGCCGTTGGTCCCATCCCCCTCCTTCGGTTATCACTCCCACTCCATGCCCACCCTCGCCCAGATTTCCGACATCCATTTCGGCCGGGTCGATCCCCCCGTCGCCGAAGCCCTCCGCGCCGATCTGCTCGCCGACCCCCCCACGCTGCTCATCGTCAGCGGCGACCTCACCCAGCGCGGCCGACAATGGCAGTATCGCGCCGCCCGCGATTACCTCCTGACCCTCCCCATGCCCCAACTCGTCGTCCCCGGCAACCACGACATCTCCCTCTACGCCTTCTGGCGACGATTCCTCTTCCCCCTGAGCCGTTTTCGCCGCTACATCACGCCCGACCTCCGCCCCTTTTTCCAATCCACCGGCCTCGCCGTCGTCGGCGTCAACACCGCCCGATCCCTCACCTGGAAAAGCGGCCGAATCTCCCGCGAGCAGCTCCTCGACATCCGCCGCCGCATGGAATCGCTCTCCCCCGACACCTTCAAGGTCGTCGTCACCCACCACCCGTTCCTCGGCGCCCCCGGCCAGAAACATTCCGATGTCTTGAACAAAGGCCCCCGCGCCCTGGCCACCTTCGAGGCCTGCGGCGTGGACATGGTCCTCTCCGGGCACCTCCACCTGTCCTACGCCGGCGACCTCCTCGAACAATACGCCAAATCCAAACGTTCGATCCTCTCGATCCACGCGGGCACCGCCACCAGCACCCGCCAACGCGGCGGCCAGCCCAACGCCTACAACCGCATCGCCATCGACGGCCCCACCGTCACCATCGAGGTCCGAACCTACCGCCCCGACCAACGCGCCTTCCTCCCCGCGACGGCGAAGCGATACCACCGAATCGAAGACCGATGGATGGCGAAATAAGTCGCCGGTTGCCAGTTGTCGGGACCAGCCCCCAAGCCCTCCCCCCACAACCTCCCCTCCGGGCGCGGCACGACACTCGCGGAGCTGCGGAATTACGGGCTGATTTTGCGGGAAATCGGATCGGGCACGCGCGCGGTGGTCGAGCGCGTCTTTGCCTAGCGCGACTTGCGCACCGACGCGACGTTGACGTTGGGGAGCACCGAGGCGATCAAGGCGGCGGTGGTGGCGGGGATGGGCGTGGCGATCGTGTCGCGGCTGAGCATCGACGCGGAACTGGCGGCGGGATTGCTCACCGTCATCCCGGTGGCCGGTCTGCAAATCAACCGGGCGCTGCACCTGCTTCGCCTGCGCAACCGCGCTCTGGGACCTTCGGCGGCGGCGATGGTGCGGATGCTGCTGGCCAAGTGACATGCCACGCCCGTCGCCGAGCGGCATCCCCCACCCATTGTGCGGCTTTCGAGGTATGCTTTGGAAACGTCCGGGGTTCACAACCCGCGGCGCGTTGGGGCGTATAGAATCAAGGAACAATTCCGACCGCCCGCGAAAGGCGGGGTTCATCACGCCGGAGCGGATGCCTGGGTATTGAACCGGCGGGGTTTTGGGCATGACGCGGATGCGTGGACGTTGAGCACGCGGGTTCGGCGATATGCAATGGAATATGGACTTTTTAGTCGAGGACGTTTTATGAAGCGTTTGCTGCCAGGGAAGGTGGACGTGGCGATCCTGGGGACGGTGGCCGTGCTGGGCGCGGCGGTGGTGGGCGGATCGTCGAAGATGGATCTGGGGATGGCCGGTTTGGCGATCCCGATTTTCTTCGGGGCGTCGTTGTTGGGGATGTGGAAAAGCGGTCGGTTGTCGCGGGAATCGGGCCGGTCGCACGATGAAGTGGGGTGACACGGGCGGCGGCCGCGGCGGTCGAACGGGGGAGTGATTGTCCGTGGTCCGACTTCGGCGAGTTCGGCCAAGTCGTGTTCCGTCGTCCGTGGCGGGGCCGGCGGGGGACGCCGGGCGATGAGGTGGCGGGCATTCTCGCCCTTGTGGGGTGGGGGTGGGGTCCGCTATAGGTGGGGGCATGACGCCACTGGAGTTCGTCGCGGGGGTGTTCGGCATCTCGCTGGTGGCGGGGGTGTTGGGGTCCATGCTGGGCCTGGGCGGGGGGATCGTGGTGGTGCCGGCGCTGACGCTGCTGTTCAAACTGGACATCCGCTATGCGGTGGGGGCGTCGATCGTGTCGGTGATCGCCACCAGCAGCGGGGCGGCGGCGTCGTATGTCAGGCAACATTTGAGCAATTTGCGGGTGGCAATGCTGCTGGAGGTTTCGACCGCGACCGGCGCCATCAGCGGGGCGTTTTTGGCGGGGATATTGGCCGGGAAGTGGCTGTATGTCATTTTCGCGTCGGTGATGGCGCTGACGGGGTTGGCGATGTGGCGCGATTTGCACCACGGCGACGAGCCGGCGGCGCCGGTCAAGCCCGACCGATTGGCCGACCGATTGCGGCTTCATTCAAGCTATTACGACCCGGCGCTGGGACGAACGGTGGAGTACCGGGTGCGGCGGACGTGGCTGGGGCTGATCGTCAGCTACATCGCGGGGATCGTGAGCGGGCTGCTGGGTGTCGGCGGGGGGGTGCTGAAGGTGCCTGCGATGACGCTGGGGATGGGGATGCCGATCAAGACCGCCACGGCGACGAGCAATTTCATGATCGGAGTGACGGCGGCGGCCAGCGCGGGGGTCTATTTCATGCGGGGGGAGATCGACCCGATCGTGGCCGGCCCGACGGCGGCGGGGGTGCTGATCGGAGCGACGGCGGGGGCGAAATTGCTGCCGAAATTGCACAGCAAGGTGGTGCGAGTCCTGCTGGTGGTGGTGCTGCTGTGGACGGCATACGAGATGATGCGGAAGGGGGTGGGGAATGGATAAGTCGCCGATGCAACGGGCCGATGCGGTGCGGCGGGTGGAGCTGCTGCTGAGTCGGCTGCTGCGCGCGGGGGTGGTGGTGAGTTTGCTGACGGTGGTGACGGGGCTGGTGATGAGCTTCGCGCGACACCCGGACTATTCGCGGAGCGTGGAGGCGTTGGAGCGGCTCACGCACCCGGACACGGCGATGGCCCGGAGCCTGGGGGATGTGTGGCGCGGGATCGCCGAAGGCCGGGGGCAGGCGGTGACGGCGTTGGGATTATTGCTGCTGATCGCCACGCCGGTGGTGCGGGTGGCGGCGTCGGTGGTGGCGTATTTGGTCGAGCGGGATTGGACGTATGCGATCATCACCGGCATCGTGCTGGCGCTGCTGGTGGTGTCGTTTGTGATAGGCAAAGTGGAGTAGGCGGTAGGCGGAAGGAAAGTAGGCGGTGGGCGGAGGAAGCAGGGCGGTCCGTGCGGTTTATTCTCTTGTTTTCCGTCTACCGCCGACCGTCCACTGCCCACCGCCTACCCTCCCGGTTATATTCAACCCATGGATCGCGCGCTGGGATTGATCGCGGGGGAGGGGGTGTTTCCGCTGCTGGTGGCGCGGGGGGCGCGGGCGGCGGGACGGCGGGTGGTATGCGCGGGCTTGCGGGGCGGGGCGGCGGCGGAATTGGCCGCTGAGTGCGATCGGTTCGATTGGGTGGGGACGCTGCGGCTGGGACAGTGGATTCGGGTGCTGAAGCGCGGGGGGTGCGACGAGGCGATCATGGTGGGGCGGGTGCGAAAAGGGGGGATGCACAGCCGGTGGCGGTTTTTCCAGTATGTGCCGGATTGGCGGACGCTGCGGTTGTATGTGACCAAGGTGCGAAACGACAAGCGCGACCATGCGGTGCTGTTGGCGGTGGCCGATGAACTGGCGAAGGAGGGCATCACGTTGATCGACTCGACACGCTATTCGCAGGGGGAGTTGGCGACGGCGGGGGTGATGGGGCGCGTGAAGCCGACGGCGGCGCAATGGGAGGATATCCGATTCGGGTGGGGTCTGTGCCGGATGGTGAGCGCTGCGGACATCGGGCAGGCGATCGCGCTGGTGGACAAGGATGTCATCGCGGTGGAGGCGGTCGAGGGGACCAACGCGATGATCGAGCGGGCGGGGACGCTGTGTCGGCGGGGGGGGTGGACGCTGGTGAAGGTGGCCAACGCGACGCAGGACATGCGGATGGATGTGCCGAGCGTGGGAACCACGACGATCGAGAAACTGGCGTCGGCCAAGGCGGCTTGTTTGGCGGTGGAGGTGGGGAAGACGATCTTGTTGGAGAAGGCCAAGGTGCTGGCGCTGGCCGACCGGATGGGGATCGCGGTGGTGGGGGTGGAAGGGGCGGGGGATATTGGATCGGGGGATTTCAACGGTCTTGAAAAGGAGATTTCATGAACGACGGAAAGATTCTGGAATTGATCGCGGAACTCGATGAATTGGCCAAGGGACGGGACGACGCCTGGCAGATCACGATGGAGGAGGGGTGGACCCTCCACCAGATCGCGCTGGCGACGGGCGCCAAGCGAATCGTCGAGGTCGGCAGCAGCTATGGGTTCAGCGGTCTGTTCTGGGGGCTGGCGGTCGGGCTGGTCGGCGGCCGGGTGGACACCATCGACCGCGACCCCAAGAAGTTTGATTCGTCGAAGGCGACGTTCGCCAAGGCGGGGTTGGGCGATGTGATCGTGAATCACCTGGGGGATGCGCGGGAGATTCTGGCAAAACTGGCCGAGCCGATCGATTTGGCGTTCATTGATGCCGACAAGCCGTCCACGTTGGCGTACTTCGAGCTTTTATGGCCGAAACTGCGGGTGGGGGGATCGGTGTTGACCGACAACGCCGCGACCCACCGCAAGGAAATGGCGCCGTTCGTGGCCCACGTTCGCGGGCGGTCTGATGCGAAGAGCATCGAGCTGTCGGTGGGACACGGGGTGGAGTGGACGGTGAAGAAGTAGTTGATGGCGGATAGTTGGCAGTTGTCAGTTGGCAGTTGTCAGTTGCCAGGGGGCGGAAGTGGAGGGGACGTTCGCGCGCCGCGCTTGGCCGCGCCTGCACTTACAACCTACAACTTGCAACTTACAACCCGTCGCCCCCCCAACTCGCCCCCCCAACTCGCAACTCACAACTCACAACTTTTCGTCTGCGGCTTGCAACTTGCGACCGGGGGCGGCTACCCTTTCTTCGATGGGTCCGCAGATCATCCAGATTCTTTATTGGCTGGCGCTGTCCACGTGGTTCGGGGGGGCGCTGTTCGTGGCGTTGGCGGCGCCGGTGATCTTCCGCATCGTGCGCGAGGCCGATCCGATGTTGCCTACGGTGCTGAGCGTGAACCTCGAACAGCAGCACGCGACGTTATTGGCCGGGACGATCGTGGGGGGACTGCTGGGGATGCTGCGGAAGGTCGAGATCGTCTGCGCGGGGATGCTGCTGGTCCTGTTGATCGCGCAGTGGATCCTCCTGCCGCACGACCAGGGGTCGGTGGTGCAGGGATTGGTGCGGTCGGCGCTGTATCTGGCGGCGGTGGCGCTGGTGCTGTACGACTGGCTTTTCTTATCGCGCCGCATTGACACCGCCCGCAAGGAATATCTCGATCACGCCGACGAGCCGGACGTGGCCAACCCGGCCAAGGACCGGTTCGACCAGTATCACCGCGAGAGCGTGACGGTGCTGGGGATTCTGCTGTTTTTGTTGCTGGGGGTGGTGCTGTTCAGCGCGGGGATCACCTATACGGTGGCGCTGCGATGAACAGGACCGAGCGAGAGCGGGCCGGGCGGGTGGCGGCGATCATGCCGATCCTCAAGGAGCGGTATCCCGAGGCGAAGTGTTCGTTGTCGCACGACACGCCGCTGGAGCTGCTGGTGTCGACGATCCTGTCGGCCCAATGCACCGACGAGCGCGTGAACCTCGTCACGCCGGCATTGTTCAAGCGCTTCCGGTCGGCGGCGGACTACGCGGCGGCGCCGGAGGGGGAATTGGAGACGGCGATCCAATCGACGGGTTTCTTCCGCAACAAGGCCAAGAGCCTGCGGGGAATGGGCGCGGCGATCGAGGAGAGGCACGGCGGGATGGTGCCGGACACGATGGAGGATCTGACGGCGCTTCCGGGAGTGGGCCGTAAGACGGCGAATGTGGTGCTGGGCAACGCCTTCGGGAAGGATGTGGGGGTGGTGGTGGACACGCATGTCGGCCGGCTGAGCATGAGGCTGGGACTGACCCGGCATGACGATCCTGTGAAGGCCGAGGCCGATCTGATGAAGGTCGTGCCGAAGACCGACTGGACGCTGTGGTCGCACCTTCTGATCCACCACGGGCGGGCGATCTGCGGGGCGCGGTCGCCCCGATGCGGAGCGTGTCCGCTCTTGGCGCATTGTCCCGAGGGATCGCGGCGGATGCGCGAGGCGGAAAAGCCGAACAAAAAGGGCAAACGATGAAAGAAGGCGACGGCGACGATCGGAATCTGGAGCAGACGCAGGAGACCAGCGAATCAAGGCATCACGCCAACCGGGGGGATGTCGAGCAATTGCGGGCGGCGGCCGGGCCGCTGCTGGAGGAGTTGGCGAGGATCCCCGACGGGGATTTGGTGGCCGACATGGTGGTCAATTCGCTGAAGCTGCTGGGGGACCGGACCAACCGGGGGGATCTGAAGCTGATCGACAAGTCGTTCAAGGAATTGCGATACGCGATGAAGGTGTTCGCGCCGTACGGGGAGGTGCGGAAGGTCAGTTTGTTCGGCAGCGCCCGGACGCTGGAGAGCCATGGTGACTATCGGCAGGCGGCGGAGTTCGCGCGGCGGATGGCCGACGCGGGGTGGATGGTCATCACCGGCGCCGGCGGGGGGATCATGGCGGCGGGGCACGGCGGGGCGGGGGCCGAGCCAAGCTTCGGGCTGGCGATCCGGCTGCCGTTCGAGCAATCGACCAATCGGTTCATCGCCGACGATCCGAAGTTGATCAACTTCAAGTATTTCTTCACGCGGAAGCTGATGTTCGTGCGGTCGAGCCACGCGATCGCCCTGTTTCCCGGCGGGTTCGGGACGATGGACGAGGGGTTCGAGGTGCTGACGCTGATCCAAACCGGCAAGAGCGCCCCCATGCCGATCGTGCTGGTCGATGAGCCGGGGGGGACGTACTGGAAGTCGTGGCAGCGATACGTCGAGACGCAACTGTTGGAGCGGGGACTGATCGCCAGACAGGATCTGTCCCTCTACAAGGTGACTGACGACGTGGTGGCGGCCGAGGAGGAGGTGCGTCATTTCTACGACAATTTCCATTCGGTGCGGTATCACCGTGATGACATCATCATCCGGCTGCATCGGGCGCCGGATGCTGCGGCGCTGGCGGAGATCGAGGCGCGGTTTTCAGACATCAAGCGTGAGGGGAAGTTCTGCGTGACGGCGGCATTGGCGGTGGAGCGCGACGAGGAGTTGATCGCGGATTTGCCGCGGTTGCGGTTCAACTTCAACCGTCACGATCACGGACGGCTGCGGATGTTGATCGATTATCTCAATGATCTGCCGAGGTGAGGAGTCGCGATGAAGGTCGGCTTTGCATCCCGACGACGGCGGGCGAAACGGAAAACGTGGGAAAGCCCAAGAAAATCGAGGTTTTGACAGGCGGCGGGGGTTCGGATAGTCTTACCCCGTCAACCTGGAGAGGTGGCCGAGCGGCTGAAGGCGTCGGTTTGCTAAACCGATGTATGGGGTAAACCCGTACCGCGGGTTCGAATCCCGCCCTCTCCGTTTTTCTGCAACGTCGATTTCGCAAACCCTTCAAATTGAAGGGTTTACGAGAATTGCGATGGACGGTCGGGGGGAACCGGGACACGAACCGGGACAAATCTGTTGTCTGCGGCCGAATTGTTGGAACCATTT
>JBBSAF010000013.1:0-18181 GCA_038252525.1 Tepidisphaerales bacterium | reverse complement strand
GGAAACGACCCCGCCGCCGAGCCCCCCCCCCAGCTCACCCAGCTCGATCACTTCACCACCGGACTGGCCCACGCCCTCACCGTCAATCGCCCCGTCCGAATCGGCCTCTGCGGCCCGCTCGTCCGACACCCCGCCTTGACGCGATTCCTCGCCGACCATCTCCCCCAACGCATCCTCCCCGGCCTGCGCGCTCGGGTTTCCCTGGGTTCTTGGGAACAATCCAGCCTTCAATCCGCCGACAACGCCGCTTGGCTGGCCTTGGCCGACGTGTTCGGCCCCGTCGCCGCGCCCTCCCGCGAGTGAATCGCCCTTCGAACCGGCCCGCCCGCCACAAGACGCACCCTTCGGGAACATCCGCGCGGCCATGTCCGTGGTCAGGAAGCTTTTGCCCTCCCCAGGCCTCCCGACCAAAAGCGATATGCGTCCCAGCGGAATCCGCCCCGGCCAGAGCCATGCGATTTTCTTGGCCTCCACCGCCCGCTTGAAGCGATGGTGGCGCTGTTCAGCGTCGCCGTTCTCATGGCCGCTGTCGGGATTGGTCTTCTCCGGCTCCAGGCCATAATGCTCCAGCAGCCCCTGGTGACGCCCTGTGAACTCAGCGAGATTGCTCGTATTGGCCACGGCGGAGCCGAGGCGATCGGTTCGATGCCGGCGGGGAACGCCACCCAGTTCCCACAAGGCGTTCTACAAGCCCTCGCTGAGACTCTGGAAGCTCTCGGAGTGGCAGATCGTGAACGCCTCCCAGTTCGAGTACGTCGGCACGAAGTGGTACACCAAGTGCTCGAAACTCCGCCCGGCGATCGTCACCCTCAGCGCGGTCATGTGCGAAAAGTTCGACTGGCACAGCCGTCCGGGGTGATGCACCTGGGCGAAGAACACCTCCCGGCCCGGCCCTTCCTGGCCACGCCAACGCTTCACCTGACGTTGCAGCGTCCGCAACTGCCCGTCGGCAAACTTCCCGGGATGCGCCCGCTGCAAGGCCTCCAGCAGCGTCTTGGCCTCCAGGCCCGGGTTCAGCGACAACTGGTCGGCCACCCAGGGCCAGACCTCGACGAACGGGTCGCTACGCGTTCGCCAGTCATGTTCCGGCCGCACGGCATTGGGCAGTTGCCCTAAGTCCCGATACTTGCGCGCCGTTTGTCGGTTCATCCCCGCTTTGTCCGCCGACACCTGAAGCGACTGCTCCTTCTGCAACAACGACATCAGTCTCCTGACCTGGCCATTCGTCACCATGCTTTGAACTCCTTGTCGAGTCAAAAACATCGTCGCCGAACGCCAGTTCAACCGGCTATTTATAATTGTCGTCACTGACGCATTCTAATTGTCGCTGGACATTTTTCCCGGCAATTCCATGCCGATCCCACCATTATGCCCGCATGCCCGAAAAATTGGCGGACCCTCCACCGCGGGGTGTTGCAACGCCGGTTTGTCCCCGTCGCCGCGTCGGCTATAATCCCAACCGTACCTCAGCGCAAGGGAAACATCATGGGCCTGATCGTGCAGAAGTTCGGCGGCTCGAGCGTCGCCACCGCGGAGAAAATCCACCGGGCCGCGGCGCGGGCCATCGCGGCCAAACAGCGCGGCGACCG
Organism: Tepidisphaerales bacterium; assembly: GCA_038252525.1. GTDB lineage: Bacteria > Planctomycetota > Phycisphaerae > Tepidisphaerales > Tepidisphaeraceae > JBBSAF01. The sequence continues at coordinate 16,592 of JBBSAF010000013.1, read as the reverse complement.
GGTGGTCGTCGTGGTTTCGGCGATGGGGGACACCACCGACGACCTGATTGCGTTGGCCAGGGAGGTTTGCTCGTTCGGAGGCGCCTCCATCGCGGCGCCCAAACGGGAGATGGACCAGCTTCTGGTCACCGGCGAGCAGGTCACGATCGCGGTGATGGCGATGGCGATGTGCGCCCAGGGGCAGGAGGCGATCAGCTTCACCGGGGGGCAGATCGGGCTGGTGACCGACTCGGCGTTCTCCAAGGCCCGCATCCAGTCCATCGACCAGCGGCGCATCTTCGAGCAGCTCGACGCCGGCAAGATCGTCATCATCGCCGGGTTCCAGGGAATGACCCCGGAGGGGGATTACACCACGCTCGGGCGCGGCGGGTCCAACGCGACGCTGGTGGCCATCGGCGCGGTGCTGGGCGCGGATGTGTGCGAGAATTACACCGATGTGGACGGCATCTACACCGCCGACCCGCGGATCGTCCCCGATGCCCGCAAGATCGACCGCATCAGCTATGACGAAATGCTCGAACTGGCCGGGCTGGGGGCGGCGGTGCTGCAGACCCGGGCGGTGGAGTTCGCCAAGAAATACAACGTCCCCCTGCACGTTCGCAACAGCCAGAACGACCACGAGGGGACCTGGATCGTCTCGGAGACATCGAACATGGAACACATCGTGGTATCGGGCGCGGCGCTCAAAAAGGAACTGACCCGCGTGACGATCAAGAACGTCCCCGACCGTCCGGGCATCGCCGCCCGCATCTTCGGCGACATCGCGGCGGCCAACGTGGTGGTGGACGACATCATCCAGAACGTCATGGATGACAACACCGCCAACATCAGCTTCACCGTCGAACACGGCGATCTCGGGGATCTGCGCGTCGTCGTGGATCGCATCATCGCCGAGGTCGGCTCCGCCCAGGCGACCTACCGGGGCGATCTGGCCAAGGTGAGCGTGGTGGGCGTGGGGATGCGGGTGCACACCGGCGTCGCCCAGCGGATGTTCAAGGCGTTGGCCGACGCGGGGATCAACATCCAGAACATCACCACCAGCGAGATCAAGATCAGCTGCATCATCGGCAAGTCCGACGGCCCCCGCGCGTTGCAACTGGTGCACGACGCCTTCGAGCTCGCCAAGCCGCGCTGACGCCGTCCACGCGACCCCGTCCACCCGACGCTCGACCGCCCCCCATCGCCCCGCGGCGGGGCCAAGGAGGCGTCTGGTCACGGGGATCCTCACCGCGCGAAATGCCCCGGCCCGCCCTGTTTGGCCTTGGCGATCGTCGCCAAAACGATCCGGTGGACCTCGCGTGGGCGGGCGATCGTCTGCCATACGCCGGCCGGGGAGTCATCGTCGTAGGGGATGATCTCGATCGACCCGAGGTTCAGCGGGCGTTCGCGGATGGTGCGGATCATCCGCGCCCGCGCGACCCGGCGCAGGGGGCAGTCGAAGACCTCCGGCTGGAAAATCCCCGACAGCCGCAAAATCCGCATCTCCGTCAGCACATAGAGCAGGCTGGTCCATTGCACCACCCCCAGCATCAGACGCGCCCCCACCAGCAGCGATCCCGCCTCGATCGCCAGCGCCCGCGCCCGCGGGGGGAATTGGTTGTCGAACACGTGGGCGGCCAGCACCAGGATCAGCGTCGCGGCGATGAATCGCAGGCACGTCAGCGGAATGAACCACAGGCTGGGGCGGAGGATCAGCACCACCAATTCCCCGTCGCGGAGGATGTGCCGGGTGAGCAGCGCCGCCAGGGGGGTGATCGACGGCGCCGTCGGCGCGGCCGCCGCCGCCCCGTTCTCGGCCGGCAGCACCGTCGGTCCGCGGGCGCGGCGGGCGAGCCGCGTGAAATGGGAAAGGGGGCTTCTCACGGTCGCCTGCCGATCGCCTCTTTGCGCAAGGTCACGATGTCCGGGAGGTTGCGGTAGTGGTGGTCGTAATCCAGTCCGTAGCCCACCACGAACTCATCGGGGATGTCGAATCCCACGTAGTCGGCGCGCACCTCCCGCGCCGTCGGGCGGTCCTTGCGGAGCAGCACGCACGTCTTGACGCTGGCCGGTCCGAGATCGCGCAGGATGGGCACGATGAGTTTCAGCGTCCCCCCGCTGTCGAGGATGTCGTCGATCAGCAGCACGTGGCGCCCGGTGATGTCCCCCACCTGTTGGCCGAGCAGTTTCGACCCTTGGGTGCGCAGGGCGGCGCCGGGGTAGCTGCCGACGGTCAGCAGTCCGATCTTCATCGCCATCGGCATGTGGCGCATGAGGTCGGCGCAGAAGATGATGGCCCCGGTCAGCACCGGCACGAGCGTGATCTGGGCATCGACCACGTTCGGCGGCGAATGGTCGGCCACGATTCGCGCCGCCATCTCCGCCACCCGCGCGGCGATGCGCTCGCGGGGGATCAAAACCCGTTCGATATCGTCCTGCATCCCCCCATTCTACCCGATCCGATCCGCCCTCACCCGTTTTTCGCCGCGAAATCCTTCATCAATAGCGCCAAGGCCGCGCATCCTTCCACCGGCATGGCGTTGTAGATGCTCGCGCGGATTCCGCCGACGGTGCGGTAGCCCTTCAGCCCCACCATGGCGCTCTTGGCCGCGGTTTTCAGGAACGCGTCGGTCAGCTCCTCGGTGGGCAGCCGATACGTGATGTTCATGTGCGACCGCTGGGCCTTCACCGAGACCGTGCCGGTGTAAAATCCGTTGGAGGAGTCGATGGCGTCGTAGATCATCGCCGCCTTTTCCGCGTTGCGTTTCTCCATCGCCGCCAACCCGCCCCGGGCCTCGAGCCAGCGGAAAATCTCCAGCAGGATATACACCCCGAACGTCGGGGGGGTGTTGATCATGCTCTTGTTCTCCGCCTGGTCCTTGAAGCTCCACAGCTTCGTGGGCGTCTTTCTTTGTTTGGGGTACATGTCCTTGCGGACGATCGCCAGCACCACCCCGGCCGGACCGAGGTTTTTCTGGGCCCCGCCATAGACCAAGGCCGCGTCCTTCACCGGATGCGGGCGGGAGAGGAACTCGCTGCTGGCGTCCACGATCAGGTTGGGATGCTCCGGCCATTTCTCCAGCCGATGCCCATGCACCGTCTCGTTGGTGCAGACATGGAAATAGTCCGCCGACGGATCCATTTTCCACTCGGCGACCGGCGGATGATGGTCGAAGTTGCTCGACTCGCTGGAGGCCACCACGTTGACCTTGCCGATCTCCTTGCCATACGAAGCGGCCTTCTTGCCCCACTCGCCGGCCACCAGATAATCGGCCGACGCGTGCAGGAAGTTCATCGGGATGAGCGTGAACAACTGGGTGGCGCCGCCCTGCAAAAACAGCACATCGTGACTGTCGGCCAGCCCCAGCAGCCCCTTGCAGCGCGCGATCGCCTCGTCGGCCACCGCGTCGAACTCCTTGCCGCGGTGCGACACCTCGGCGATGCCGAATCCCTTGCCCTGGTAATCCACCAGCGCCTTGGCCGACTTCTCGAGCACCTCGGTCGGCAGCATCGCCGGTCCGGCGCTGAAATTGAACACCCGCTCGCTCATGGCCCAACCTTCCCGCCGCGTCCCGGCGATCTGAATGATCCGTCACCCTCCCCATCCGCCGGCGGATGATACAAAACCGCCCCGTTCCCTGCCACACCCCGCGACACACCCCGCGACACACCCCTTGACAATCCCGCGATCCCCGCCCGCCGGCGGGGTCGGCGACGGCTTCCATCGGGGCAAGGGCGCGGTTTCATCCGTCCGCGCTGGCCACCGCGACGGGCAATTCGTTCCAGCAGGTGGTGTATCTCGGGGAGCGATGGTCGCATCGCAGATGCCAGGTGCGCGACGGTCCGAGCGTGAACGCCGAGGCCGCCGCCACCCGGATCGCGCCCCGGCCATGGCGCTGGTTGATGCGGTCGACCGTCATCATCAAGGCATTGACCCTGTCGGAATCGATCGACTTGAAAAGCGAGGGTTGGGCGCCGGCGCGGCGGCACAGGTCCAGCAGCAGGACGCCCGCCTTTTTGCATTTGTGCTCGGCGCGGTGGATCTTTCCCAGGCACCATGTGGCGGCGCGGCAAAGCTCGCGGGTGTCGTTGGTTTGCCCCGACAAACGCACCGTCCAGGACGCCGCGTATTGCTCGCAGCGGGCGTGCCGGTCCGTTTGGATGAAGACGCCGACGCGACCCGTCGCCAAGTCCTGTCTTCTCATCTTCATCGCCGCCTGCGAGGCGAACGTGCATACGGCCTCCCGCAAGGCCGGCCAATCGTCGGTCGCCTCGCCGAACGACCGCGAGCAGCAGATGTTCTTTTTGTCCGGTTGCTCGGCCTCCAGCGGGATGCAGCCGACGCCCCGCAGCTCGTACACGATGCGCTGCCCGACCACGCCCATCGCCCCGCGGACCTCGCGCGGATCGGCGTCGCGAAGCTCCAGCGGGGTCCCGATGCCGAGGGAGGCGAGGCGCCGGATGAAGCCGAGCGAGACGCCCCAAATGTCCGCCAGCTCCGTCGCCCCCAGCGCCGCGTCGATGGCGCCGGGCGAATCCAGGACATGCAGCCCGTCGGCATGGGCGCCGCGCTTGGCCAGATGATTGGCCAGCTTCGCCAGCGTCTTGGTCGGTCCCACCCCCACGCCGACGGGAATGCCCGTCCAACGCCGGACCTCGGCGATGATCCCCCGACCCACCGCGTTCCAATCCAGCGGACGATGCCACAGCAGGAACGACTCGTCGATCGAGTACACCTCCATTTCGTCGCCGTGGCGGCGCAGGATGTCCTGGACCCGCCGCGACAGGTCGTGGTACAGGGTGTAGTTGCTGCTGAACACCGCGACCCGGTGGCGGCGAAGCAAGTCCCGGATCTGGAAATACGGAACACCCATCGCGATCCCCAACGCCTTGGCCTCCTTGCTCCGCGCGACGATGCAGCCATCGTTGTTGGACAGCACGACCACGGGACGCCCCTCGAGGCCGGGCTTGAACACCCGTTCGCAACTTGCGTAGAAACTGTTGGCGTCGACCAGCGCGTACATTGTCAAAACCTGATGACGACCGCGATCACCACCCCGCACACCCGCGCCTCGCAACCGACCCGGTGACGGGCGACGATGAACCGCCCCTCCTCCTCGGCCACCACCAACCGACCCCGCGAAGGCTCGATGGAGCGATCCACCACCAGCAAGGATCCGTCGCGGATGTGTTCATCGCACAGAACGTCCCCGCTGACCCGGAAGAAGAACGTCGCGGCGGGATTCCTCACGATCCAGTTATGCAGATTCAACGGCTCATCCTCGTACCCCTCGGCCGCCGACGGAAACCCCGCCGAAACCGAATCACTGAACAAAATCAGGAGATGACCGCCACCCATGCCCCAATGATGTTCGGGTAAAGTTCGTATGTCAAACGCTGAACTTCCACGCCCGGACAATGGTTGTTGAACTCCCCCGGAGAGGCCCGCGTCGCGCGCCGATTTCCCCCGGCGATCCATGGATCTCGCCTGTTACCCCGGAGATTTCCGTGGCTCGGCCACCCCCGGCTGAGGGAATGGTGGTTTGCGTGAATACGGAGGACACGGCCGAGGGCGGCTATGCCACATATCTCTTGGCGGGATCGCGGTTTAGGACGGGGGAGGACTTGTGTATAACAACGCGGCGCCCACGTCCAACGGCGCAAGCGGCGCCGACGGGGTTTGGCGGTCGTGAAAACCCCGCCCTCCGTTGCCGCCGTTCCTCCCCCCATGGCACCCCGCCGTCCGATCCCTAAAATACCCCCCATGCGCGACCTCAATGATTTCGTCAGCCAACGCGCCCTCGGCGTCGACGCCTCGGGCATCCGAAAGGTCTTCGATCTCGCGGCCAAGCTGAAGGACCCCATCAACCTCTCCATCGGTCAGCCGGACTTCGACGTCCCCGAGCCGGCCAAGGACGCCGCCATCGCCGCCATCCGGCGCGGCGACAACCGATACACCCAGACCCAGGGGATCGCCTCCCTCATCGCCCGCCTCAAAGGGAACCTCGCCGCCGAGTTCGGGCGGGACCCCGGCGACCTGCTCGTCACCTCCGGGGTCTCCGGCGGGCTTTTCCTGGCCATCCTCGCCCTCATCGACCCCGGCGACGAGGCCGTGTTCCTCGATCCCTACTTCGTCATGTACAAGCACCTGCTCACCCTCGCCGGCGGCGGGGCGATCGCGGTGGACAGCCAACCCGACTTCCGCTTCCACCCCGACCGCGTCGAGGCCGCCCTCACCCCGCGCGCCAAGCTGCTGATCCTCAACAGCCCCTCCAACCCCCCCGGCGTGGTGATGACCGAATCCGAGGTCCGCGCCGCGGTCGATCTGGCCCGACGCCATGACCTGATCATCATTTCCGACGAGATCTACGAGCCTTTCCTCTACGATGCGGCCCATCCCCTCCCGTCGCCGGCCCGGTTCGACCCGCGCTGCATCGTGCTGCGCGGATTCTCCAAGAGCCACGCCATGACCGGCTGGCGCCTGGGGTACGCCGCCGGTCCGGCCCCGATCATCGCCCAGATGACCAAGCTCCAGCAGTACACCTACGTGTGCGCCCCCAGCCCGCTGCAGGTCGCCGCCGTGAGCGCGTTGGACATCTCCATGACCGACGCCGTTGAGCGCTATCGGCGCAAGCGCGACCTGGTGGTCGGCGAGCTGTCCGGCGACTTGGAGATCGTCCGTCCTCAGGGGGCGTTTTACATCTTCCCCAAGGCTCCGGCGGGAATGACCGCCACCGAGTTCTGCGCCAAGGCGATCGAAAACAACGTGCTGATCATCCCCGGCAACGTCTTCAGCGCCGCCGACACCCATTTCCGCATCAGTTACGCCACCACCGACGAAAAACTCGCCGAGGGATGCGCCATCCTCCGCCGACTCGCCCGCGGCTGAGCATCCCCCGCGGATCCGATTGAAAACGAGTGAAAAGGGGACGCAACAGCACTATCTGGACCCTTTTATTCAGCCGCGCGCCGTCTTCGGCTCGTCCCTCGCCGCTTCGCCCTACACCTTCCCCCGCGCGGTGGCGATGGCGGCGCACGATCGCAAAACCCCCTCGACCGCATCCAGTGCCATCACCGTCGCCGCATCGCTCTTGGCCGACGGCGGTTCGGGGTGGCATTCCAGAAACAGCCCATCCACCCCCGCCGCGATCGCCGCCCGCGCCAACAGCGGAGCGTATTGCGGACTGCCGCCGCTTTGGCTTCCCATCCCGGCCGGCTGCTGGGTGCTGTGGGTGATGTCGAACACCACCGGCGCCCCCAGTTCCCGCATGACCGCCAGTCCGGTGAAGTCGTTCACGAGGCGGTTGTATCCGAAGAACGTCCCCCGCTCGGTGAGCATCACCTGGTCGTTGCCGGCGGCCTTGATCTTCGCCACCGCGTTGCCCATCTCCGCGGGGGCCATGAACTGGCCCTTCTTGACGTTGATGGTCTTGCCGGTCTTGGCACACGCCACCAGCAGATCCGTCTGTCGCGCCAAAAACGCGGGGATTTGCAGGATGTCGCAGACCTTGGCCACCGCCGCCGCCTGTTGCGGCTCATGGACATCCGTGAGCACCGGCACGCCCAATTCCTCCCGGATCCACGCCAGCTCGACCAGCCCATCGACCAGCCCCGGCCCGCGGAAGCTCGAACCGGCCGAGCGGTTGGCCTTGTCGAACGAGGCCTTGAAGATGTAGGGCAGGCCCAATTCCCCGCAGATCGCCTTGAGCCGCCGGCCGATCTTCAAACACGTATCGCGCGACTCGAGCACGCATGGCCCGGCGATGACGAAAAACGGCGATGTTCCGGTTTGCAGGAGGTTCTTCATGGCCGGGGAGTGTACCCGCAACGTCGGCGACGACAACAATCGCCTTCACGGGACCAGGAACCGCATCTTGCGCTCGAGCATTCGGATGTCGATGGGCGTGAATCCCGCGGCGTCGCCGTCGAGTTGCACGGGGACCGCCAGCGGCGAGTCGATCTCGATGCGGCGCCCGCGCCCGCAGACCACCCCCTCCATTTTCGTATGTTCCCCGGCCATCGCGTGCAACAGGATCGCCGGAACGTCCAGTTGATTGCGGCATGGGATGGCGCACAAATCCAGCAACCCATCGTCACCCCGCGCCTCCGGCAGCACCGCGAAGCCCGTCCCGTATTCCCTGACGTTCCCCACGAAGGCGATCCCCGCCCGCGGGCCGAACACCCGCCGCCCGTCCAGCCGAACCTCGATCGCCCGATAGCCATATTCGGTCGCGGTCTTCATCGCCGGCATCGCGTAACTGAGCAGATTGATCGGCCCGCGGCGCATCCGGTCGAGCTCATGGACGATGTGGGCGTCGATCCCCGCCCCCGCCATGAGCAGGAAAAGTTCGCCATTGCATTCGGCGGCGTCGAGCTCCACGATCCGCCCGCCCAGGATCGCCGCCGCGATCCGCTCGGACGCCTTTTTGTCTCCCCACGACAGCCCCAAGTGCCGCCCCATGAGGTTGGCCGTCCCCATCGGCGCCACCAAGAGCGCCGGCGGCGTCCCCGGACAATGCCGCATCACCTTGGATGCCACCGCCCGCAAGGTTCCATCCCCCCCGATGACGACCACCGCCCGGGCCGACGGGAGGTCCATCGCCGCCAGCGCGTCGTCGTCGGGGCGCGACAACTCGACCCGGGCGTCCAGCCCCTCGGCGGCCAGTCGCCGGGCGATCCGTTCGGCCAGCGCCGCCCCGCGTCCCTTGCCCGCGATCGGATTGGCGAAAATCCACACGTCGGCCACGAACAACACCCTCCGTCGGCGCCGCGAACCCCATTGCCGCGTCGCGGTCGCAAGTGTCGCGCGTCCCTCCCTCCATGGCAAGCGCCCGCGCTGGCACGGCCCCCTCTGGTCGTCGGCGTTCCCCCATGCCGCCGAACGGCGAGCGGCGAGCGGCGAGCGGCAGCCGGCAACTGGCGAGCGGCGAGCGGCAGCCGGCAACTGGCGAGCGGCAAGCGGCAGCCGGCAACTGGCGAGCGGCAAGCGGCAGCCGGCAAATGGCGACCGGCAAGCGGCGACCGGCAACCGGCAACTGGCAACTGCCCCCCAGTCCCCTACAATGGCGTCGGCGCCCGGCGCGGGCGCATCTTCAACATTCGCCGAACCGAAAACGCCATGACTTTCGCCACCGACCCCAGTTCCCCCCAAACCAAAACCGTCGCCTACGGGTTGGCGCCCGGCGGCGGCGATGAGTCCATCGACGTGCAGTCCGAGGAGATGCTCGTCAACATGGGCCCGCAGCATCCCAGCACCCACGGGGTCTTGCGCGTGGTCCTGCGAACCGATGGGGAGATGGTGCTCGACGCCGTGCCCCACCTGGGCTACCTGCACCGCTCGAAGGAGAAAATCGCCGAGAACCTGGCATATTACCAATACATTGGCTACACCGACCGGCTGGACTATCTGGCGGCGATGAACAACAACCACGCCTGGGCGATGGCGGTGGAGAAACTGGCCGATATCGAGATTCCGCGCCGGGCGGACTACATCCGCGTGATCGCCGCGGAGCTCAACCGCATCGCCAGTCACCTGGTCAGCTTCGGGACCTACGGGCTGGACATGGGGGCGTTCACGCCGTTTTTGTATTCGTTCCGCGAGCGCGAATACATTTTGGACCTGTTTGAGCAGATGTGCGGCGCCCGGCTGACGCTCAGCTACATCAACATCGGCGGGGTGACGTGGGATTTGCCGCCGGGATTTTGCGACAAGTTGACCGAGTTCCTCGACTATTTCGAGCCGAAGATCGACGAATACAACGACCTGCTGAGCCACAACCACATTTTCATCAAGCGCACGGCCAACGTGGGCGTCTGCTCGAAGGACCAGTGCGTGCGCTATGCCCTGTCGGGGCCGATGATCCGGGGCAGCGGGATTCCGTTCGACCTGCGGCGCGACCGCCCGTATTCGGTGTATGACCAGCTCGAGTTCGACGTGGTGGTCGGCGATGGCCGGATGGGGGCGGTGGGGGACTGCTGGGACCGGTACTGGGTGAAGATGGAGGAGATGAAACAGTGCATCCGCATTTTGCGGCAGTGCATGGCCCAGTTGCCCGAGGGTCCGTACCGCGCCAAGTTGCCACGGGCGATGAAGGTTCCGGCCGGCGAGGTTTACTGCGAATACGAGAACCCGCGCGGGCACTTGGGGTTTTTCATCGAGAGCCAGGGGGGTGCGATCCCGTACCGGGTGAAAATCCGCGGGCCGTCGTTCGTGAACCTGGCCGTCACCGGCGAGCTGTGCCGCAATGTGTTGTTGGCCGACGTGCCGGCGATCATCGGCTCGATCGACATCGTGATGGGCGAGGTCGATCGGTGAGGAGCCGGCGCGGGGCGTGGTTTGTCGATCGGAGACCGCAAGTTTTCGCCATGGGATTGCCATGACCACGCCGCCGCATCCATCGTTCGCGCCGTACGCCATCGTGGCGGGCTTCGGACTGGCCGGTCGGGTGATCGTCGAGCATTTGGATCGGGCGGGGGTTCCGCACGCGATTGTGGACCGCAACCCGCACACGGTGCAGCGCTGCGCGAAGGCGCGGATCGAGATCATCGAGGGGGACATCGCCGACGAGGGGATCCTTCGGCGCGCGGGCATCGAACGGGCGACGCTCCTGGCGATCACCATGCCCGACGAGGCGTCGGGGAAACAGGCGGTGATCGTCGCCCACCGGCTCAATCCGCGGTGCCGCATCCTGGTGCGGACCCAATACACCTCGTCGGGTCTGGCGCTGTTGCAATCGGGGGCGGCCGAGGCGGTGGTGGCCGAGCAAACGGTTGCATACGAGTTCGCGCGGTTGGTGGCGAGGGAACTGGCGCCCGACGACGCTCCGGTGACGCTCCGATGACGCCGTGAGACCGTCACGAGTCCGCTCAGATTCCATCCAGGCGCGTTTCGATGAGGCGCGACAGTTCCGTCGCCAGATCGCGGTAGAGGGACAGGTCGCCGCCGATGGGGTCGTCGATGTCGCCGGCGGGATCGAGGGTCGAGAGCCTGTCGGCGGCCGAGGGGACCATGGCCAGGACGGCGCGGGCGTGGGATTGTCCCATGGTGAGGATCAGATCGGCCTCGTGAATGGCTTCGATGGTCAGGGGGCGCGAGCGGTGGCGGGAGAGGTCGGCGCCGAGTTCGGCGACGGCGGCGGCGGCCTCGGGGGTGGCGCGGGCGCCGGGCGACGCCATCGCGCCGGCCGACGCGACGGCGTAATCCTTGGATTCGATTTGGTCGGGCGGGACGCCGAGCTTGTCGGCCAGCATCTTGCGGGCGATGGCCTCGGCCATGGGCGAGCGGCAGGTGTTGCCGCTGCACACGAACAGGATCGTGGTGCGAAGCATCTTGTCGATGATGCGCTGGTCATACACGCCGGCGCGGACGATGCGGTATGCCTCGCCATCGACGGCGACGATGGTCGAGGGCTTGTCGAATCGCGGCGGGCCGGCATCGAGGATGAGGTCGGCGGCGTCGAGCAAACCGGGATCGAATCGCATCGCGCCGGCGTCGAGCGAGGCCGGCGCGGCCGTGGCTACGACGATCCCCCCGACCGCGGCGATCACCCCGCCGGCGACGGGATGGGCCGGGCAGCGCAGGGTGATCCGTCCTGCGTCGTACAGGTCCGATTCGGGGATCTCGAGTTGTGCGGCGACCTGGCGGCGGCGGTCGGGATCGACGGCGAAGGAGAGGGCGACCGGGCCGGGCCAGAGTTTGCGCATCAGCCGCCGTCCGAGGTCGGAGACATCGCCGAGGAGCTCGGCGGCCTGATCGGCGCCGGTCACATGGGGGACCAGGGGCTTGTCATCGGCGCCGTCGCGGAGGGCGCGGAGGGTGCGTCGTGCCTCGGGACGGGTGAGCAGCCCCGCGGCGCCGTAAACGGTTTCGGTGGGCAGGACCACGACGCGCCCGTCGTGCAGGCGCTCGGCCGCCCGACGGATTTCGACCGTCGGGTCGTCGGCCAGGAGGATGTTGACGATGGTCGCGGGCATGGCCGCGGGAATTATGGACGGTCGGGGCGCGGCAAGTCAAACGGGGCGAATCCCGGCGCGGAGCGGCCGGGCGTCACGTTCATCGGCGGGGGGGCCGTGACATGGGATTGCCGGGCCACGCGCTTGGCATCGCCCTCGGGTCTTGCGTTCGTCGGTGGGTGGGCCGTGACATGGAGCGGGTCGCGGCTACAATCCGCCGTCGGTCGAAAAACGCCCCACGGAGAACCCCGCCATGAATCTCGCCGAAACCGATCCCCAGGTCGCGGAATTGATCGCCAAGGAACAGAACCGCCAAGCGTCCACGCTGGAGTTGATCGCCAGCGAAAACCACGTCTCGCCGGCGGTCATGGCCGCCGCCGGCACCGTGCTGACCAACAAATACGCCGAGGGGTATCCCGGGCATCGCTATTACGGCGGATGCGAGTTCCATGACGGCATCGAGACCCTCGCCATCGAGCGGGCCAAGGCGATGTTCGGCTGCCAATTCGCCAACGTCCAGCCGCACAGCGGGGCCAACGCCAATCTCGCGGCGTTCATGGCGATGATGCAACCCGGCGACCGGTTCATCAGCCTCAACCTGGCGTCCGGCGGGCATCTGTCGCATGGCATGAAGCTCAACGCCTCGGCGATCTTCTACAAGCCCGATCACTACGACCTCGACCCCGGGACCGAGACCATCGACTTCGACTCGGTGCGGGCCAAGGCGCTGGAGGTCCGACCGAAGATGATCCTGTGCGGTTACAGCGCCTATCCGCGGACGATCGACTTCGCGCGGTTTCGGGCGATCGCCGACGAGGTGGGGGCGCTGTTGATGGCCGACATCGCCCACATCGCGGGGCTGGTGGTGGGGGGGGTCCACCCCTCGCCGTTCCCCCACGCCCACGTGGTGACCACGACCACGCACAAGACCCTGCGCGGGCCGCGCGGGGGGTTGATCCTGACCGACGACGCGGATTTGGCCAAGGCGATCAACCGCAGCGTCTTCCCCGGCACCCAGGGCGGGCCGCTGATGCACATCATCGCGGCCAAGGCGGTGGCGTTCGGCGAGGCGCTGGCGCCGTCGTTCAAGACCTATGCCCGGCAGATCGTGCAAAACGCCAAGGCGCTGGCCGAGGCGCTGACCCAGCGGGGGTATCGGTTGACCAGCGGGGGGACGGACAACCACTTGATGCTGGTGGATCTGCGGGCCAAGAGCGACACGCTGACGGGCGCCGACGCCGAGAAGGCGTTGGAGAAGGCGGGGATCATCAGCAACAAGAACGGGATTCCCAACGATCCGCGCCCGCCGAGGACCACGAGCGGATTGCGGCTGGGGACGCCGGCGGTGACGACGCGGGGATTGAAGGAGGCGGACCTGGCGACGGTGGCGGTGTTCATCGACCGGGCGTTGGCGGCCAAGGACGACGATTCGGCGTTGGGGAAAATCCGCGGCGAGGTCTCCGAGTTCTGCAAGCGGTTCCCGATGCCGCATTGAGCGGGCCGGGGTGGGAATCACGGCTCGGAGGGAGGAATGCGGTCCGTGAGGTGGATTCCCTCGCCGCGGGGGTGACGGGCCGCAGGGCAACCGCATTCTCCGCGAGACCGGCGACCCCAGTCGCCCTGATGCTTCAAAAACACGGATCGAGTTACGGCGCGACTTACGACTTACGACTTTTCAGGACTTACAAGAGAATGCGGTTGCCCTGGTGACGGGCCGGGAAACGGGGTATCGGGATGGGCGGCGGGGGGGTATGATCCGGTCCCCGTCCGGGCGCCGGCCCGGGCACGGAAGTCGAACCCAATCCCCACGCGCAGGAGGCGCCCGCCATGGCCGAAGCCAATCAAGATTATCCGACGATCCTCGGACCCGATGCCAGTTTCAAGGGGGAAATGAGTTTCGAGAAGGGGTTGAAGCTGCAAGGGCGGTTCGAGGGGAAGATCAATTCCCCCGGTCGGCTGCATGTGGCCAAGGAAGCCAAGATGCAGGCGGACGTGGACGCCGGGGCGATCATCGTCGAAGGGGATGTGCACGGAAACCTGACGGCCAACGACCGCATCGAGCTGAAGGCGTCGGCGCGTTACGAGGGGGATTTGCGGGCGAGCAAATTGGTGGTCGAGGAGGGGGCGGTCTTCTCCGGGCATGTTTCGGTCGGGCCCGAGGCGGTGAAGAACCGTCCGGCCGGTTCGCAGGCCAACCAGGGCGGTCAGGCGCCGCGTCCGGGCGGAGCGCCGGTGATGCCGGTGGCGCAGTCGCAACCGATCAAGTGAGGTTTGGCCGCGACGATCCGGTCGGTTCGATCCGCTCGATGCGGACGGGGCGCTCCGGCATTTCGCGGCGGTCGGGGCACGCATGTCGGCCATGGCGTACAACATCCCGTCACCGGACGATCGCCAGACGATCGTCTGTCTGTATTGCGACAAGGCGCAGGAGGTCAGCCGCAAGGCCCAGTCGGTGACGTGCCGGTTCTGCTACAAGTCGCTGAAATTGCAGGACATCCCGATCAAGGCCTACGAGGCCCGTCGCGTGGTCGAGACCGTCGGCATGGTGACGGTGGAGAAAAAGGGGACGATCGTCTCGGACCGGGTGAATTGCGGCGGGTTGGTGGTGCGCGGCAAGGTGAAGGGCAATGTCACCAGTCGCGGGCCGGTGCTGATCGGCGCCGAGGCCGAGGTTCGGGGGGATGTGACGGCGCCGACGCTCGCGGTGGGGGCGGGGGCGGTGCTCGAGGGGCGGTACGACATCGGGCCGAAAGAACCCACACCCTGAGGTGGCGGTGCCCGAAATCACCGTCATCGTGCCAACGTTGAACGAGGCGGGGAACCTCCCCGCGCTGGCCGAACGGATCGGCGCGGCGCTGGCGGGGCGATCGTTCGAGATCCTCATCGTCGATGACCACAGCGCCGACGGCACGCCGGAGGTGTGCGCGGAATTGGCGCGGACGCATCCGCTGAAACTGATCGTCCGCGATGATTTGACCGGCGGGTTGTCGGGCGCGGTGCTGGCGGGGATGGCGGCGGCGGGTGGGGAATGCCTTGTCGTCATCGACGCGGATTTGCAGCATCCGCCGGAGAAAATCCCCGAGCTATTGGCGCTGCTGGAGTCGGGGGCGGCGGATTTCGTGATCGGCTCGCGCTATGTCGCGGGCGGCGCGACGATCCAGCAGTGGGGGTGGTTTCGGCGGCTCAATTCGCGGCTGGCGACGCTGCTGGCCCGGCCATTCGCGGGGACGGTGGCCGACCCGATGAGCGGTTTTTTCGCGCTGCGGCGATCGACGTATCTGGCCGGGGAGCATCTGGCGCCACTGGGATACAAGATCGGCTTGGAGTTGATGGCCAAATGCCGGGTGCGGCGGGTGGCCGAGGTCCCCATCGAGTTCGGCCTGCGGGAGCGCGGCCAGAGCAAGCTGACGATCAAGGAGCAGTTCCGGTATCTGGAGCATTTGAGCCGGCTGTACGATTTTTGTTATCCGCGCTCGTCGGCGGTGGGCAAGTTCGGGGTGGTGCTGGTCCTCGGTTGGATCGCGGGGAGCGCCGCGGCGTGGGTTTTGTCGCGGGCCGGTTGGACGCCGGCGGCGGCGGTCATCGGCGGATATGGCGCGGTGATCGCGGTGACGGCCCTGTTCCACGCGCGCTACGTGCGGACGCAGCGGGCGTTTTTGCCGCGAAAAACCCCTTGGCGGGATTTCGCTTGGATTTCGACCGGCGAATGGGCGGCGTGCGCCGCGGCGGCGATGTACGCGACCGGGCGCCTGATAGTGCCGGGATTTGTCGAAACAACCCTCTTGGCTTTCGCGGCTGCGGCCGTGACGCGATATGTCCTTCGGAAGGAACTGCTACAGGACATCCGCGGTCTGCGAAAAGACGTCGACCGGCGATGAAGGGGACGCAGCCGAATGCCATTCGGTTAACGCCAAAACAGGATTTTACTTCAGAAAAACGCTTGAAAGATCACGATCCAGCGCTGTCTGACAACGACCGGTGCATGTCAGTCATACGGAAACACCGAGAGTTCAGAAGAATCACGATTGGCGCGATCCCATACAAAAGTTCCATAAGCGGCGATAATCATGGACTCTGTGGCTTAACCGAATGGCATTCGAGTCTTTGGCCCTTTTGGTGGCCATCGAATCGGCACTTGGTATCGGCCGCCACATCGCCTAAAATACGGTGGAATTTGAAAGGGATTATGATGACATTGCAAACGCTCAGGATCGGCAAGGAACGGCTGGTGGTGCTGCGCGAACAGGACTACAAGAAACTGCTCGCCCGGATCGGGGCCGAGCACGAAATGGACGTCGGTGACGCCGCGGAAAGCCGACGACGGATGAAAGAGCCCGGCGGCAAGACGCTGGCGCAGTTGAAAAAGACGATAAGATTGAAGGGGACGTAGCTCTTCATTCGTCCCCGTATGAAGAGCTACGTCCCCTTCAATCCAGTCAAGCACGTCGGTTGCCACACCTTCCGTCATTCGTTTGCCACGCACCTGCTCGAGGGTGGGTACGATATTCGGACGATCCAGGAGTTGCTGGGGCACAAGGATGTCAGCACGACCTTGATCTACACCCACGTGCTGAGCAAGGGTGGCCAAGGCGTCAAGAGCCCGCTGGATAGCCCGTAGGGCGATATATACAGTCTGTATACACAGGCGGGCACAAAACGCG
>JBBSAF010000012.1:0-18362 GCA_038252525.1 Tepidisphaerales bacterium | reverse complement strand
GAGCCTTGGCGGGCGGGAGCGGAATGGTGTGCGAGAACGACGCGAGGTGCCCCCGCTTTATCAATCGAAGCCCATGCAGACGGCGCTCCACGGGGGTTTTCACAACCTCCAAACCCCGATCGTGCCGGCAGGGCCGCTGGACGCGGCCGAGGCGCCCACGCGACAGGAGAGCCTTGGCGGGCGGGAGCGGAATCCGGCTGCGCCGTTGGACGCGGGCGAGGCGCCCACGCGACAGGGGAGCCTTGGCGGGCGAGGGCGGAATGGCGTGCGAGAACGACGCGGGCGCCCCGTTCAGCGGGCTTGGCGCCGGATGGTCATGTCGAAGTTCTTCACCATCGACTTGTACATCGCCCAGACGACCATGGCGTACAGCCCCGAGCCGATGAATGAAAAGATCAGCAGGACCAGCCGCGCCCGGGCGATGGCGTCGGGATCGGCGGGGTTGAGGACGCGCCCGCCGAATCGCACCGGGTCGATCAGCACCATCAGCAGGGTGTAGGGACTGAAGGCGGCGACGGCGGCGGCGAAATCGGGGGCGCCGCGAAGGGTGTCCAGCGCCCCGGTCCCGCACCAGCCCAAGGTGAAGCAGGCCCCCAGCACGATCGCGACCGACGCCATCACCGCCGTCACCGAGCGCCGGAATCGCAGCGACATCGTCATCCCCACCATGGCCGCGAACGCGGTGGTCGCCACCAGCATCCCCGGCAGCACGATCACCGCCTCGGGGTGGACGATCCAGCGCCCGCGCGGATCGCCGGCGATCACGTCGGCCACCACGAACATCGCCACCCCGGCCCACGCGACGGCCAGCAACGGCGCGGCGAAGCCGATCAACCCCGTCAATTTCCCCCACAGGTAAAACCGGCTGGTGATGGGGGTGGCCAGCAGCATGTCGAGGGTGCCATCCTCCTTCTCGCGGGTGACGGTCGAGGCGGCGGCGTTGGTGACGATCAGCAGGATCGCCGTCAGCTCGACGATCGACAGGCCCAGCAGCATGGACCTGGCCCGCTCGTCGGACAATCGGCGCGGGATGGGGCCCAGATCGACCGCCGCCAGGATCCGGGCGCCGGGCGCGACGAGGTTGTACGACACCACGGCCATGTCGGCGCCGAAGATGCTGGTGTCGGTGGGCCAGCCTTGATAGGTAATGAGGGTCGCGTCGGTCAGCCGGTAGGCGGTGGGAAGGTTGTCGGCGACGATGGTGAGCTCGCGCGGGCCGGAATCCCATGCGACCGCCGTGACCCGGGCGGTCGGTTGGA
This sequence comes from Tepidisphaerales bacterium, assembly GCA_038252525.1. Classification (GTDB taxonomy): domain Bacteria; phylum Planctomycetota; class Phycisphaerae; order Tepidisphaerales; family Tepidisphaeraceae; genus JBBSAF01. The sequence continues at coordinate 17,103 of JBBSAF010000012.1, read as the reverse complement.
GGCGCTGCGACCACATCGCCACGAGCGTGATGGCGGCGCCGAGACCAACCAGGAGGAACGTCCAGCGCACCAGCGTCGCGCGCGTCGCCGAGGCCTTGGTGCGGGCCTCGCGCCAGGCGATGGGATTGTTCCAGACCACGCGCGGTCGGCGGCCTCGGATCGGGCGCCCCAGGCGGATTTTGGTCCACACCCAGGCGCGGACGCTCAGGGTCGCCTGGGCGACGCGGCGGAGCAGCACGATCGACGGCGCCACCAGCACCGCGCCCAGGGCGAACATCAGCGCGACGTAAAACCCGGCGGGATTGGTCAGCCACCAGCCGATCGGCCACGTCCGCAGGTTCGGCGGCAGCGAACCGGCGTCGGGCGGGAGATACTCCGGGGAGTGGAAGATCGCCTTGAGGGCCAGAAACGGATGGAGTCCGGTGATCCAACTGGTTCCCGAGAGGGCGCCGGTGGTCCGGTCGCGGAAATGCAGGGCATCGACGCCATCGAGCATCCAGCCGATCACGAGATACGCGGCGATGAACAGGTAGAACCCCAGGATGGTGCGGCGCGAGCCGACCTTGAAGGTGGCGATGGCGATGGCCAGGCAGGCCGTCACCCACGCGGTGGCCGCGGCGATGGCGAAGCTCATGGCGATGGCGCCGATGGCGACCCCGCCGAAGATCTGCGTGATGGCGAAAATGGGAATGCCGCTGAGAAGCAGCGCGATCACGAAGAACAATCGCGATAGCAGCGAACCGAGGAGGATCTGGGCGTTGCTCAGCGGCGTGGTCAGCAGGATGTCGTAGGTCTGGCCGTCTTTTTCCTGGGTGATGGCGCCGGCGGTGAAGATCGGGGCGAGCAGGGCGACCAGCGCCAGTTGCATATAACTCATCGACTCGAAGAGAGAGGCGCTGGTCTTGGACAGCTTCGACAAATCCGCCTCGCCGAGGGCGCCGGTTCCCAATAGCGACACGGCGACCACGCCAATGAGCAAGGCCAGGTAGCCAGCGCGGATCAAGAGGTCGCGCCGGCGCTTGCCGGCGGATTCCACCACCCGCAGCAGGATCGGGTTGGCCGGAACCAACCGCCAAAAATAGTCGGCGATCGCCCGCATTTATTGCACGATTCCCTTGGTCAGGCGCATGAACGCGGTTTCGAGGTTGGCCTGTTGTTCGCGCAGCATCGTCAGCGAATGCCCGGCCTCGACCAGCCGACGCGCGACGAAGGCGTGGTCGGTCACGCCGTCGCGCAGGATCACCCGCAACGCCCCGTCGGCCGGCGCCACCGATTCGACCTCCGGCCAGGACACCATCAGATTGGCGGCCGATTCGGCGTCTCCGGCGACTGCGATGTCCAGCGCCCGTCCGCCGCGCGCGGCGTTGACGATGTCGGTCCACGGGCCGGAGTAGATCAGTTCCCCGCGTTCGATGATGCCCACGACGTTGCACAGGTCCTGAAGCTCCGGAAGGATGTGGGAGCTGATGAGGATGGTCTTGCCCATTCGCCTGAGCTCCTTCAATAGCTCGCGCATTTCGATCCGTGCCCGCGGGTCGAGATTGCCGGCCGGTTCGTCGAGCAGCAGCACCTTGGGATCGTGCACCAGCACCCGCGCGATCGAGAGGCGCTGTTTCATCCCCCGGCTGAGTCCATCGACCGGGGCGTCGCGCTTGTACCCCAGGTCCGTGAGCTCCAGCACATCGTTGACGACCTTGGCCCGCTGCGAACCGTGGATGTTGTAGGCGGCGGCGAAGAAGTCGAGGTATTCCTGGACCAGCATGTCCTCATACGCCCCGAAATAGTCGGGCACATATCCGATCAGCGGTCGGATCTGCCGGCTTTGGTAGCCGATCACCAGGTCGCAAATGCGGGCCTCGCCCCAGGTGGGTTGGAGGAGGGTGGCGAGGATCTTGATGGTGGTGGTCTTGCCGGCGCCATTGGGGCCGATGAAACCGAAGCAGTCGCCCTGTTGGATCTCGAGATTGAGGTTCGACAGGGCCACCAAGGCGCCATAGCGCTTGGTGAGGTTGACGGTTTTGATGACGGTGGGCATGGAAGGCTCAGTTCATCGGTTGGATGGCGCGGGGTCGCGGGACGTCGGGGTGGAAATGGAGAATGAGGCGGGGGCGAGGCGCCTCGTTGTTATACGCAAGTCCTCCGTCACCGGAGGCAGTCCCCGCGTCGCGGGGCCGCCTCGACGTCGTCCGGGGGAGACCACCGGAGGAAAACGGGTTTGGTGGGTGTGAAAACCCCCGTTGAGCGCCGACATCGTCGGCTTTGATTTGAAAAACGGGGGCGAGGCGCCCCCGCGACGGGGGAGGGGGGAACCGTTGTGGGCGGAATGGCCGTGGTTTGCTTCGTCGGTTCGCGGGTCGTCGGTTGCGTCGTGGCCGGCATGGTCGCGGGGGTTTTCGGCGGCGCCGGGGTGGGGCGGTCCATCGCCAAGACGCATTGGTACACCCGCTCGCCGGCCCCTTCCAGCGCCGCGCCATCGACGGTCATCGCATACGGCGCCCCGCCGTCGGCCGTCGCCAACACCACCATCCGCCCGGCCAGCACCGCGCCCGAGCGGTCCCAAAATCGCGCGCCGGTGCGCGTCAAATCGAAACGGTCATCCGACGCCATCCCCACAGCGCTGTTGGGGATCGGCGGGATCAGCCCGAAGAACGTCAGCATCGCCCGGGCCGTGCGGTCATCCGCCCCGCGCCGGGCGCGGGTCATCCAATAGGATGCCCACTCGACATTCGCCCGTCCCCACGCCGCCGTCGAGCGATCGGGGCCGGCGTCGTCGCCGACGAACGGCAATTTGCCGCGCAGCATCGCGCCGAGGTCGAGGGTTTGTCCCTTGGCGAGGATCGGCAGATAGACGATCCACACCTGCTCGCCGGCGCCCCCCCCGCCGCTTTCGCGGAACGCCAGGTACACATCGCGCAGCTCCACGCCGGCGCCGTTGGTGATGGTGCCCGACAAGTACCCGTCGGCCGCATCCACCGCCGCCGGCGCCCCCTGGACGGCGCCCGGCGACGCCCCCAGCCAATGGACTTGGAGCTTCTTGAGCGTGCTGCGATAGGGAAAATCGACGCGCGGCGATCTCGCCTCATTGATCGTCACCGCGTACTGCTGGTACGCCGGATATTCGTTTTCCCCGCCGAGCTGCTGCGGATGAATCGCCAGCGCCGTCAGCCACGACCCCCCCGCCGCATCCGGCAGCGACACCGATTGGCGCCCGTCGCGCGGGATATACAGCCCGATGCGCGAATCGACCGTCGCCCGCCCTTGCGATTCGGTGACGATCAGCGACTGCATCCGGGCCTGCGGCGGGCCGCGCAGCACCAGCCGCACCACCCCCGCCGTCAGCCCCGTCGCCACCAGCGCCACCCCCGCGAACGCCACCCAACCCCACCCCGCCCGACCGCGCGACGCCAGCCAGAAATGCGCCCCCGGCGCGGCGGCGGCCCAATAGACCGCGAAAAACCCCAGCGCGATCAGCACATACATCGCCGTCTTGCGCGAAAACTCCATCCCCCCCATCGCCGCCCCGCCGATCTCGCGGATTTCGCGCATTCCCCACTGCCGTCGCAGTTGGATTCGGTCCGCCTCGCCCGCGGCCAATGCCGTGCGGTTGTTCCAGCCGAGGACGCCATCCCAGACCGTCGGCCACTGCGTCCCCGGCGCCGCCGTCAGCGCCGCATCGCCCAAATCCTGCGCCACCCACGTCACGTCGCCGGCGCCGTACCCCATCCGCACCACATACGGCGTGTGCCCCGGCAGCGCCGGGCGATTCCACGCGATCCACGCATCCACGATCGCCCCGGACTTGGCCTCGGCCGCCGCCACCCGCAGCGGACCGGTCGGTTGCCCGCCGGCCGACGGCTCGCCGGGGCGCTCGATGACCCCCTGGGTCGGCGGCGTGGTGTCGCCGAAGATCGGGAACGTCACCGGCAGCAAATCGCCGAATGCCAACGTTTGGCGCCATCGCGGCGATTGGCAGATCACCAGCCGTCCGCCGCCGCGGACGTACTCGCGAACGACCGGGATTTTCTCATCGCCCATGGTCGCCGGCGACGGATCGGCGTCGAACCAGACGATGGCATCGACAGCGCCGAGTCCCCGAACATCGTCGGGAATCTCCTCGACCCGGATCGGCACGAACAGCACATCCTCCGATAGCCCGAACGCCGAGGCGTATTGCATCCACGCCGGGGCGCTGCCAGTGGACGGATCGACCACCGCCAGCACCAGCTTGCGATCCCGCCGCGGGGCGTAATTCGATTGATTCGGAGCCAGACTGTCGATCGTCGTGGTGATCGGCAGCGCCGCGATTTGCTTGCCGTCGGCGTCGGCCAAGAAAACCCGCAGCCGCGATTGCAACGCCGCCAGCCCCTCCCCGGGGTCCGGCAATCCCCCGCCGGTCGGTTGCGAGATGAAATACATCCAAAATCGCTGCTCGCGGGCCGGGCGCCCCTCGGCGTTGCCGGTCAGGCTGACGGTGCGGGTGAAGACCACGCGGTCCTTGTCCAGGTCCTCTTGCACCACTTGGATTTGATGGAACCCCGACTCGCCCCCGGTCGCCTTGAGTCGCACGACCATCGGCGTCCAATCGCCCGGACGATAGTGTCCCTGGAACCCGATGGACTCGACCTCGCCGACGGCCTGCGCGAAGCCGACGCCGCCGCCCAACGCGAAAATGACCCACGCGACCCGCATCCAACGCATGGCCGACACTATATCCCCTCGACGCGCCCCCGTCGCGGGGGACGACCGGAGCGGAGGCTGAATCGCACGTGTTCCCGACTTGGAAGATGCCGAATCACCGCCGCGCGCCCGCACCGGACCCTGGACCGCCGACTACCGATTCCGCCACTTCGCGGTCCGCTTGGCGTCGTACAGCATCCTGATGAACATCCCCCCCACCACCGAGCGCGCCTGGAAGCCCACCCTCTTCCCATCTCCCGTCTCATACCAATCGGTCAGCGGAACCCGCGTCGGCGTCGTGTTCGCCCACTCGAACAGCGGATCGACCAAGGCCTCGAAATCCCCGCGATCATCCGTCAAACCGGCCGACCAGACGGTCCAATCCAGCTTGGTGTAGGTCCGGCGCGAATCCAGCGGCAATCCCAGCGGCGACTGGATTCGCCGGTAATGCGCCACCTCCGCCTCGGCCACCTTCGCCGGAAACAGATTCAGCCCCAACAGGGCATCCCACACCAGGTTGTATTTCTGGCTCCACGACTCCGGGCGGTCGAACGCCAACCGATAATGATCGCCGGTCGCGGCGTCCTTCACCCATCTTTTCGCCGCCTTCTCCGCCGCGGCGCGGAAGCGTTTGGCCTCTTTGTCGTCGCCGAGCCGCCCCCATAGCTTGGCATACGCCCCCATCGCCAGGATCGCCTTGAGCGACAGGTTGCAGTTGTGGGCGAGATGCCCCGCGAAATCGTCGGTGCAAAGCTGGTTCTCCGGGTCGTACCCCTTGTCGAGCAGGTATTCCGCCCATTTCCGCAGCAATCCGCGATATTCCCGCGCCAAATCCAGATCCTCTTGTGCCTCGACCATCGCCGCCACCAAGAGCAGCATGTTGCCGCATTCCTCGACCGGCATCCGCGCCGCCTCGGTGCGCTCCCCGCCGCCGTACACCTGACCGTTGGCCAGCGGATACGTCCCGATGTCATGCGGCGCGTACGGCCACCGCCATCGCGGCATCGAGGCATATTGAAGGATCGGCACGCGCTGCGCCCGCAGCAGCGCCGGCGACAACAGAAGGAAAAACGGCGCCGACGGATAGGTCACATCCACCGTGGCGATGCAGCCGTTGGAGAAGTTTTCCTTCGAGAAATACAGCGGCGTGCCGTCCAGGTCCGCCACCAGTTTGTGGGCCGCCAGACATTGCCGATGCGCCAGCGCGCACAGCCGGGCGTATTTCGCGCCGCCGACGACCTCCAGATCCGCCATCAACTCCTTGTCGAACGCGGCGCACCGCCGGGCGATCTCCTCCCGATCGCGCCACGCCTCGGCCAAGATCCCCCCGAACGTCGCGCCGCCAATACGCCGGCAATCGCCGCTTGAAATACTCGATCGACTCGACATCGTCGTATCCCACCAACATCGTCCGCGACGCCGGCTTGCCGGGCGCGATTTTCCCGAGGTCGAACGCCACCGCCAGCACCGGCCAGGCATCCGACGCCGCCCGCGGCATCTCCAGATCGTCGTCCTCATCGAGCGTCCCGTCGGCCCAAAAGTCGGCCCGACGAACATCCCCATCCCCCATCGCCATCGTCGCCTGTCCATCGGGGGCCGCGAGCGACAGATACCCCCACTCGATCCGCACATTGTCCCCCGACCGCGCCAGCACCCGCTGGTCGCCCGCCCCGCAGCGCAGGATCGACAGCCCCCCGTGCCTCGCCCGTCCCCACACCACCTTGTCCCCGGCCTGGTTGACGGCCCAATCCATCGTCGCGTGCCAATACAGTTGCACGGCGTGCGCCTTGCCATCGACGCTCCGCGCCTCCCAGGTGAGATACGTGATCGGGCGGGACATCAAATCCAGGTCCGACGGGATCGCCGGCGTCAGGAACGTCAGCGTCAATTCGATCCCGCCGGCCGCGAAGGTGTAGGTCGTCCGTGTCGGCGTCACCTCCAGCGACGTTTGTTCCATCGCCGGCGCCTCGTCGGTCACACCGGCGTAACGAAACGGCTTGCCGTCGATCCGCGCCCTCCCGAACATCCCGTGGTTCACGCCGGTCCAGTGCTTCGACCAGTCGTCGGTCAGCCCATCATTGAACGACCACACGCTGTAATAAGGATCGTGCGCGATGAGGGGTACGGCGGGCGGACGTAACGCGGGAAGACTCTGTCGTTTGCCCAAGGACGCTCCTGTTTTGGTTGGCCCGACAGCGTTACGGCCCGATCTCCATGCCGTCCACGAGACCCTTCCCCAACAGAGACTCTCTCCCGACACCCGCGCGTGCCGCCCCGCTTTTTGGTCGCGTTCGCTTCTTCATGCCACCCGCCGCCGCACCGCCCGCAGGCGGGTGTTCCTCACCCCGTCGCCGCCCCGTCAACCGGCGGGTGTGCCTCACCCCGCCGCGACCGGCCGGGGGACCAGCTGGGTGATGCATGTCACCGCCTGCTCCTCGGTCAGTTGCGAAACGTTCAACGTCAACGTGAACATGTCCATCCGATGCGCCCGCCCCGGCCAATAGCGCTTCAGGAACGCCTCGCGGTTGTGATCCAGCCGACGCACCTCCCCCGCCGCCACGTCGAGCGGGACATTCATCAGCTTCGCCATGTAGTCGATCCGCCACGGTTCCGGCGCCACCAGCCGCGCGTGCATCCCCCCGTCCATCCCCGCCGTGATGTACGCCCCCCCGCGCCCCACGATCACCACCCGCCCCACCTGCGCCAACGCCCGGATCGTCGACGCCACCCGCCGATAGATCTTGGCCTCATCGACATAGGCGTCGTTGTTGACGCTCATGCCTCCCAGCATTTCCTGGATCCAGCTGTGCGTCTGCACCTCCAGCGACTCGACCAGCCGCGTCGAGATCGCGTGGTCCGCCGCCACCTTTTCGACCAATTCCCGATCCCACGCCGACCACGCCCGCTCGCCGGGGTCGATTTCATTGAGGCGCTCGACCAATCGCTCGGCCAACGACCGCCCCCCGGCGCCGGCCTCGCGGCTGATGGTGATGAACGGCGTCGGCGCCGGAACCTCGGCATGGATGGTGCGGATCGGCGCCTGCACGCTGCGGATCGCCCCCAATATCGGTCGGATGTCGCCAATGTGCATCCCGCTGAGCGTTTTGAACATGATCGCCTCCGGGTGGGTGTTGACCCTATTGTACCTCCAACATTCGCCCCCGGCGCCGGGAAAATCCGGCATCTTGCGGTCGCCCCGCCCCTAATCGGACCCGACGGCTGCTTTATTCGGCCTCCCGCTGCCTTCCGAAATCCCGTCCCGCCCGGAACATCGCCTCGGTGTTCTCCGGCAGTGATAAAAGGATCATCCTGATTCCTCGCGACGCCGCACCGTCAACCGCTTCCGCTTCGCGGCGCCGCTTTCGCGACGCCATGCCTGATGAAAAGCGGGAAATGCAACCGGCGCCGAAAATCAGGATGACTTCTTCGTGTGCACCTGGTAAACTCATATCCTAAAAGCACTTGGATCGATTCCGTGCCCGCGTTCGATCGCACGTTATTCGGACCCCCGAATCGCTTACGGGGTGCTGGACGGGTCGGCCTGATTATTTTCATGCGGCTACGCCATTTCTGAAGGAGTTCGCCATGAAAGCGGCAATCACGCTCGTCACGATCATCTGCGGCACGCTGATGCTAATGTCCCCACTGTTGGGTCCGACGGGTATTCACCCTGACTATTACGGGTGGCTTCAGATGGCCGGCATCGGGACGAGTATCGCGGGCATCGTTATGGCCTTCATCGTCATCGTGCCCGCCAGTGGCGCAGTGGCGCGCCCGCAACCCGCGGCCGCATAACCACCCGGAGGCGATGAAGCGGTCATCCTGATTTTTCGCCACGCGCGCCCCCTCAACCACATCCGTTTCGCGGCGCCGCCTTCGCGGGGCCATCCCGGCGGAACAGCGGGAAATGCCACCACCGCCAAAAAATTAGAATGACCTCTTTATGTGCCCCCGATACACTCGCAATCCGAGGGGACTTGGATCGATTCCGCCTCCGCGTACGCGGGCGCGCGATGCCGACCTCCGAAGCGCTTCCGGAGTGCTGGACGGGTCGGCCTGATTATTGGTGGGCGTTGCCATGCGCCAACAAGTTGTTCCCGAACCACAATCCTAACCCCGGAAACCATGTCAACCACCCCACTCCTCTGGACCGGACGCGTTCTCACCGGCTTGGTCGTCGCGTTCCTGCTATTCGATGCGGCCACCAAGATCATCAAGGTTGCCCCCGTCGTCGAAGCCTCCGCCAAACTCGGCATCCCGACATCGGCAATCCCCGCCATCGGCATCGTGCTGCTTACCTGCACCGCGGTGTACGTCGTTCCCCGGACCGCCATACTGGGAGCGATTCTGTTGACAGGTTATCTCGGTGGCGCGGCCGCAATCCATGTCCGTGCGGAGAGTGGTCTCTTCCCCATCGTCTTTTCGGTGGCGTTCGGCGTCATGGCCTGGGGCGGCCTCCTTCTGAGGGAACCGCGATTGTTGCGGCTCATTCTCTTGGGGGACCAGAAAAGGGGTCATAAGCCATTGTTTTGACCGATGGAGAATAAAAAGGGCCGCCAGGCTTTATCCCCTATTTGCCGCAACTTCGTGGGCCTGCCTGCCGCGACGGGCGAAAATGGCTTTTGACCATTTTGGCCCCTTCCCCCCCTCGGACCCGACGGCTGCTTTATTCGGCCTCCCGCTGCCTTCCGAAATCCCGTCCCGCCCGGAACATCGCCTCGGTGTTCTCCAAGGGGGTGTGGGGCGCCAGGTTGTTGCCCTCGCGGAGCATGAACGGCCCGGTCTTCACGCCGCCTTCGAGAATCTCCCGACAGCGCTCGTACACCTCGCGGGGCGTCCCCCGCAACAGGAAATCGACGTGCGGGCCGCCCTGGATGCGGATGCCATCGCCGAGTTCCCGGCGCAAACCCGCGAAGTCCACCGGAAACCCGGTATCGAAAATGACCACGCCCAGCTCGTCGCGGATGGTCTTGAAATGCCGCGTGGCGTCCCCGCACAGGTGCATACCGTGTCCCTTGCCATTGCCGAATGCGTCATAAATCCGCCGGTGATACGGCAGCACATGGTCGATGTAGGCCTCGGTCGAGATCAACGCCACCGAATCGTCGGCGATTCCGAACCCGTCACACGGAATCGGCGCCCCCACCCGCTTTTTTCCGGCGGTGATCCGCGCGATGGTCGCGGTGGTGATGAAATCCATCAACTTGTGGTACCGCTCGGGTTCGCCCAGCATCGTCTCGCAGACGAACCCCGCCCCGAAGAGGTTGCACGCCACCGTCAGCGGGCCGTCGGTGCCCAAGGCGCCCCAGTGGGCGAACTTGAGCGGCTTGTCCAGGAACGCCTCGGTCTTGCACCTTTCGATGAAATAGTCCGAATATTCGGCCAACTTCGCCATCAGCCCGCCATTGGGGTCGGGGATGCCGTTCTCCATCACCCGCTCGGGGCAATCGGCGAACGCGGCCGTGGTGTCGGGCACCTGATCGTCCATGAACTCCACCGGACAGCCGAACCACGCCGCCTCGTAATAATTCTGAAAATCGACCCAGACGCTCCATTCCTTCGGCGTTCCCAACTCCTGATCCTGCAATAGGTTGAATCGCGACCAGCGGGCGAACCGCAACTGCGTCTCGAACATCACCGCGGGATCGTTTGAATAGGCCTCGAAGGTCATCCCGTCGGGATTGGCGCCGGCGTTGAACATGAAATACCGCGTGTTGGTCCCGCAAATGGTCACCACGCGATACGGCCGCCAGGCGTTCAGCGCCTCCCACGCCCGCGCCACCTCGGCGTTGTGGGCCGCGAAATCCATCCCCGCCAGACGATCGCTCGATTCAACGACGCTGCTCATGGCTTCTCCTTGGCCTGGATGGCGCTCTTGGCCCGCTGCTCGCGGGCGGTTTGCTTTTCCTGGTTCCACCGGAATCCGCGCGGCGTGTCCAGCTTTCGCGCCGGCGTATGGAAAATCATGATATACGCCCGCCGCGGCGCATCCGAATGGTTCGGCGCCGTGTAATGCAGCGTCCGCGACGGGTGGATCGTGCAGCCGCCGGCGGGGATCGGGCGGATCGCCGGGTTCGATACATCCGCGGCCCCGGCATCGAGCTCCAACCCATGCACCCGCGGATCGTTGTTGATCGAATGATGCGGCAGGACCTCCAGATGATGACTGCCCTTGATGAACTGCATGCAACCGTTCCGCTCATCGACATCCTGGAACGGAACCCAGATCGACATCGCCTGCTCGTACACCAGATCGTCCGGCCAATACGCCTCATCCTGGTGCCACGGCGTCGCCGCCCCGCTGCGGGCCGGCTTGTTGATCGCGTGGTCCCCCCGAAACACGCACTCGGCGCCCCCCAATCGACGCGCCACCTCCGCGGCGTTGGCCCGCAGCAGCGTGTCGTTCAATTCCGGTGCGTATTTGCTCGGCCCGAGGATCTGCGGCAACGACGCCTCCTTGCCCTCCTCGTCCGAACCGGCCAAATCGAATTGATCCCCCACCTCGCGCCCGGTCCGACTGGCGAACAGCTTGTCATAGATCCCCCGCAGGCGATCGACCTCCCCCGCCGTCGTCAATGCCGGCAACGCCAAAAACCCATCGCGGTGATACGCCGCCACCTGCTCGTCGGACAACCGAATCGTGGGCTGAACCATGGGATCGCTCCGCTGAATGGAATGAGGAACATCGCCCCCGCCGGCCGACCCCGGCTTTCCCGTCGGCCATCACGCCTCGGGGCGACCGGAAACCATCGACCACGGCGATCAACATACGTCACTCCCCCCTCCCCTGCGTTCACGCCCGGCGACCGGAGAAAATTGAACAATCGGACAATTCTGTGATACACTCCCCGCCATGGCGACCCCGATTCCCGACACCCTCCGCCGGGTTCATGAAACACCCCACACCCTCGTCCCCGCCTTGCACATGCTCGGCTGGACGCGGTTCCTCCAAGCCCAATACGCCTTGGCCGAACACCGCCACCCCGGCGCCTACGAAATCTGCCACATCGTCCGCGGACAGGTTGAATGGTGGGCGTTGGACCGCGCCTACAGCGTCCATCCCGGCGAAATCTACCTCACTCGCCCCGACGAACCCCATGGCGGCGTGGACGCCCTCATGCACCCTTGCGAACTGTATTGGTGCATCATCGCCCCGGAAAAAGCCCGCGGTCCCTTGTGGCAGGACATCATCGCGCGCCTGGCCAACGTGCGCGAGCGCGTCTTCACCGCGCCCGAAACCGTCCCCGACGCCTATCGCCGATTGATGGCCGAGCACGATGCCCCCATGTCCGATTCGCCCATGGCGTGCGAAACCATCCTGCTGTCGCTGATGGTCGAGCTCCTGCGGGCCGAGGACGCCGCCCGATCGGGACGCCGGCGCGACCGGGCCCCGGCGTCGCCCATCGCACAGGCCGCCCGCTGGATCGAAGAGCACGCCGATGGGGAGTGTTCACTCGAAGACGCCGCCGCCTTCGCGGGACTCGGCCTCAGCCGATTCCACGAACGATTCCACGCCGAAACCGGCCAAACCCCCGGCGAACACCGCGCCCGCGCCCGCATCGCCTTGGCCAAACGCCTGTTGACCGACCGTTCGCTGTCGATCACCACCATCGCCCAGCGCTGCGGCTTTTCCACCAGCCAATACTTCGCCACCTCGTTCCGCCGCTTCACCGGCCAATCCCCCGCGACCTTCCGTCGCCGGATGACCTGATCGCCGAACGCATCCTCCGCGCGGTGGGAATGCCCCGGCCACGTCCTTTTTCGCGGCGGGGTGCGCTTCGCCGCCCGTCCCGGCAATATCACCGGGCGCAGACGGGATTGGAGGGTGTGAAAACCGCCGTTGAGCGCCGTCGTCCTTGCCTTCAGTTGGGCGATTTTCCCCCCCCGCCCCATCCCCCGCCCGGTTACATTGTCCTCATGACCCAATCCACCAACCTCCTCAATCCCCCCGCCGACGCCGGGTTCTGGCGAAACGCCCACCACTATTTCGACCACGCCTGCCACGCCATGAACCTCGACCCCGCATGGCAAGCCGTCCTCGCCGCGCCCAAACGCGTCCTCACCGTCTCCTGCCCCGTCCTCATGGACGATGGCAAAATCCAGGTCTTCACCGGATACCGCGCCCAACACAACAACGCCCGCGGTCCCTTCAAGGGCGGCCTGCGATTCAGCCCCCATGTCCACCGCGACGAGGTGATGGCCCTGGCCATGCTCCAAACCTGGAAGAACGCCGTCGTCAACCTCCCCTACGGCGGCGCCAAGGGCGGCGTCGTCTGCGATCCGGCCAAACTCTCCCCCGCCGAGAAGCAGCGACTCACCCGACGCTACACCTCCGAAGTCCTCCCCGTCATCGGCCCGCGCGACGACATCCCCGCCCCCGACCAAGGCACCGACGAACAGGTCATGGCCTGGATCCTCGACACCTACTCGATGATGGTCGGCCGACAGGAGCTCGGCGTCGTCACCGGCAAGCCCGTCGCCCTCGGCGGTTCGGTCGGCAGGCGCGAAGCCACCGGACGCGGCGTCATGGATGTCCTGGAACGCTATCTCCAAACCCAAAACAAATCGCTCTCCGACGTCCGCATCGCCATCCAGGGCTTCGGCAACGTCGGCGCCCACGCCGCCCGACTGCTGGCCGAATGCGGCGCCGTCATCGTCGCCATCAGCGAGCAATCCGGCGGGGTCATCGACGAGGGAGGGCTGGACATCGCCGCCCTCCACCAGTTTTATGTCGAGAACAAATCGCTCGCCGACTATCCCGACGCCGAGCCGATCACCAATGACGAGCTGCTCACCTGCGACTGCGACGTGCTGATCCCCGCGGCCACCGAGAACACCCTCGACGCCGACACCGCCCCCCACGTCCAGGCCCACACCGTCGTCGAGGCCGCCAACGGTCCCGTCACCCCCGAGGCCGACGAGATCCTCCGTGACAACGGCGTCACCGTCATCCCCGACATCCTCGCCAACGCCGGCGGCGTCACCGTCAGCTATTTCGAGTGGGTCCAGGGACTCGACAACTATTTCTGGGACATCGACCGCGTGAGATCCGAGCTTCGCAAAATCATGTGGCGGGCCTTCGACGAGGTCAATGCCGCCGCCGACGCCGTCGATTGCGACTACCGCACCGCCGCCTACACCCTGGCCATCGGCCGCGTCGCCGAAGCCTCGCGGATGAAGGGCCTTTTCCCCTGATCCCCTCTCGCCCCAAACGTTGCGTAACGTCCCATTGATGTGCAATGGCGCCCCTGTTCCCGTCCGACCCGTGTTCCCGGCGCATTGGTTTGCCGGGCTGCGGCACGCCGGCCTTGCCGCGGAAATAGATGCATCGTTTTCCATTGCCCCCGACGCGACGTGCGGGTATATTCATTTCGGCGATGACGACTTTCCGTTGGAACGACTGGAATCGGGACAAGCTTGCCAAGCACGGCGTTTTTGTTGATGAGGCCGAGCGGATTGTCCGGGGCGCCAAGAGGCCCTACCCGATGCGAAACGCCGGGGGTCGGTGGCTGTCCGTCGGACGCGGTCGCGGCGACCGGGTCGTCGAGGTGGTGCACCTGATTGACGCCGACGGCACGGTCTTCGTCATACACCCGATGCCGCTCTCCACGCGGCGGCGCCGGGGCTGAGCGCGGGCCGGCCACCGGAGATGTTCCCCCAACCTGTCCGGATGATGCAATGAAAAAGAAAAGCCCCTCCCCCATCGAAGAGTTCCTCGCCCTTTCCGACGCCGAAAAGGAGGCCGAGTACGAAAAGTACGAGAAGGGCATCGATCCCGCCGAGTGGCGCCCCCTCACCCCCGCCGAGCGAAAGCTCTGGGCCAAGGCCAAGCGCCGCATGGGACGCCCCGTCGTCGGCGCCGGCGCCAAGCCGGTCTCGATCACCCTCGAACGCGGCCTCCTCAAGCGGGCCGACCGCTTCGCCAAACGCCACAAACTCAAACGCTCCCAAATGATCGCCAAGGGCCTCGAGCTTCTGATGGCCGGCTGATCCCGATGAACGTCATCAGGTGCAACCAAACCACCTGCGCCCTGCTCTGTCTCAACCCTCGTCCGAAGACTCGTTTTTACGGGACCGTACACCGAGGACCGCTCTCCACGCACGAATAACAAAGAACAGGTCGGTGTAACGCGCTGGATCCCCGAGGAGAAGAAAAAGGGTCATAAGCCTTTATGCCCTCATTTCCGAAGCTCCGGGTGCATTCATGCCGCGACGGGCGAAAATGGCTTTTGACCCTTTTCCCGACCTCTGGCCATTCGCCTGGGCTTGGAGAGCACCCTGCGGCCGGCGAGTCGGCCGAGCGCGGGCGGGACGACATGCAAGAACAATGGCTTGTGACCCCTTATTTGACACCCAAAAAAATCCGCTGGCGGGACGGTAAACAGTTACCCCGCAACTCCCAACTCCCTCCCCCCTCGCTCGCGACTCACTCCCCTCCCACCACCCACCTTTCCCCATATCCGCAAACCTTGGTTTTCAGGTCCGGGTATTTCACGGCGGCGTAGTCGACGAACGCCTGGGGATCGGCGGTGTTGCCGGCGAACATGTCGTAGTGGGTGGGGACGGCGAAGCGCGGCCGCTGGGCGCCGGCCAAATCCACGGCCTCCTGGAACGTCATGTTGCCGATGCAGTTGCGCTTCAACCGCTCGGCGTCGCGCCCATTGATCGGCAGGAGCATCACGTCGAACCCGAACCGGCGCAACCGCTTGTGCATCCCCTCGTACAAACACGTATCCCCGGCGTGATAGATCGTGCGTCCGTTGCCCTCGAAGACGTAGCCGAGGTAGGGATATCGCCCGGTGTGCGGGTCGCGGTCGAGGAACTCGTGGGCCGCCGGGATGGCGGTGATTCGCACGTCGGCGATTTCGGCGATCTGCCCGTCGTCCAAGCCCACGAACCGGTCGGCGTCGATGCCCAATTCGGACACCAGCGCCGGTCGGACGGCCTCGGGCACGACGAACTTGGCTTGGGGCGACGCCGCCGCCAAGGCCGGCCAAACCGGGCGGTCGATGTGGTCGATGTGGTCGTGGGTTCCGGCGATGATGTCGGCGTGGACGATCTCCGCGGGATCCAACAGCGTCGGCACGCGACGGGCGCTCATCGGCTGAAGGAACGGGTCGATGTAAATGACCGCGGCCCCGGCCTTGACGATGAAACTGTGCTGCCCGAGGAACCACAGGGCCACTTGCCCTCCATCGAGCTTGCAGGCGTCGATGTCGGCGATCAATTCCGCATGTTGCAGGGCGATGTCCATGGGGGATTTATACCACCATGGCGCGGAGGGTACAGCCGACGCTGGAACACCCGCCGCGTTGAACGACAGACACACGCGGCGCCGTGGCGAACCCTGCGACAAATGAAGGGCGTGGGATGGGGACTGGGGCCGTGTCCCCCGTTGACATGTCATTTTCCAATCACTCAGCCGGGGGCGGCTGAGCCACATGAAACGGCGGCGCCAATGGCCAAGATGGATGACAACGGAGGCGAGGCGCCTCCGCGACAAATGAACCGCGGCTTGCGACGCGGGATTTGCGTGGAGCAACGGTGGCTAGGCGGCCCGACGGCGCCGCGTTCGATCTCACGGGGAGTCGGGCGCCTCGGTCGCGCCTTGTTGGATCTGAGGGGCAATCACGCGGCGTCGGCTTCGGCGGCGCGGAGGGCTTCGAGGCTCTCGCGGAAACCGGCCAGACGGGCCTCGTCGGCCTCCTGCTCGAAGATCAATGGGCCGCTGTAGTTCACCTTGTCCAAGGCATCCAAGAGCTCTTCGACGCCAACCTGCCCCTTGCCGAAGGGCACCTCGCGCCCCCAGTGGGTGCCGGGTTTGTCGGACAAAATCGCATCCTTCAGATGCACATGCCCGATGTGGCGCCCGAGGATGCCGACGGCCTCGATCGGGTCGCCGGCGCCGTACAGGATCATGTTGCCGGGATCGAAGTTGATCGCCACATTGCGGACGGCCAGATCGTTGAGGAATTGCAGCAGGGCGCTGGCCTGTTCCTGCCCGGTCTCCAAGAGCAGTGTCAATTCCAGTTCGGCGTAGGCCTTGGCGACCTCGCGGACGCGGTCGAGCATTTCAGTGTAATGGGGGTCGCCGCTGGAGGGGATGAAACCAATATGGGTCGAGACCCGGGTGATGCCGATCTCCGCGGCCAATCGTCCGGCGTCGAGGGTGCGGTCGCGTCGGGCCGGCCAGAGGTCGTCGGGGACGAACCCGCCGGTCTGGCGGATGGTGGAGATGGCGGTGTAGTCCTCGCCGGCAAAACCGATCATGCCGGCCGTCAGGATGAGTCCGCTGTGGCGCAGGGCCTCGAGGTGGCGCTGGCGTTCGGGCGCCTCGGCATCCAACAACCAACCCAGGGCGAGTTGGACGTGGGACAAGCCCACCTCCCGCACGCGGCGCACCAGATGGGGCACGTCGATGACGTT
>JBBSAF010000011.1:0-18693 GCA_038252525.1 Tepidisphaerales bacterium | reverse complement strand
CTGTGGCCGGCGATCATCCTCCAGGATGAATCGACGTTCACCCTGCCGGTGGGTTTGGCGAACCTGTCATCCATGCCGGGCGCCGCCCCGGGCGCGCTGATGGCGGCGACGCTCATTTCCATCGCCCCTGTGATCGCGCTGTTCGCCGTCGGCCAATCGGAACTGCTGGACGGGCTGGCGGTCGGGGCGGTGAAGGGGTGAGGCGGCCGAGAGGGCGTTTGTCGCCGAGACGGCGTTTTTGACGGGGATAATACGATGCGATAGCATCCGACCCTTCACCCTTTTGACAGGAGTTCGCGCAATGACCGCAAAATTGAAAATGGTCTATGAACAGGATGCCCCGCTCGACGCGCTGAAGGGCAAGACGGTCGCCATCATCGGCTTCGGGTCGCAGGGACATGCCCACGGGCTGAACCTGCGCGACAGCGGCGTGAAGGTGATCGTCGCCAACCGCCGCGACAGCGCCAATGGCAAGCTCGCCATCGAAAAGGGGTTCGAGCCGATGGCGGTCGACGCCGCGGTCAAGGCGGCCGACCTCATCATCATCACCCTGCCCGACGAGGTGCAGCCGGAGGTGTACGAAAAGAGCATCAAGCCGCACCTGACGGCCGGCAAGACCCTCGGGTTCACACACGGTTTCAACATTCATTTCAAGACCATCGTCCCGCCGGAGGAGGTGGATGTCATCATGTGCGCCCCCAAGGGACCGGGGCACCTGGTGCGGAGCGAGTTCGAGCGCGGGGGGGGCGTGCCGTGCCTCATCGCCGTCGCCCGGGACGCGTCCGGCCACGCCCGCGACACCGCCCTCGCCTGGGCCCGCGGCATCGGCGGCGCTCGCAGCGGGGTCATCGAAACGTCGTTCAAGGATGAGTGCGAGACCGACCTGTTCGGCGAACAGGCCGTCCTCTGCGGCGGGCTGTCGGCGCTCATCAAGGCGGGCTTCGAGACCCTCGTCGAGGCCGGATACCCGCCGGAAATGGCCTACTTCGAGTGCGTGCACGAGGTCAAGCTGATCGTCGATCTGATCTTCATCGGCGGGCTGGATTACATGCGCTACAGCATCAGCAACACCGCGGAATACGGCGACCTGACCCGCGGCCCGCGCGTCATCACCGACGAGACCAAGAAGGCGATGAAAAAAATCCTCGCCGAGATCCAAAGCGGGCAGTTCGCCAAGGAGTGGCGGGCGGAATACGAGGGCGGGATGAAGAACTTCAAGCGCCTGTACGAGGCCGACAACAGCCATCCGGTCGAGACCACCGGCCGGACCCTGCGGAACATGATGCCCTGGCTGAAGGCCAAGCAGCCGCCCAAGGGGTGATCGGTCGCATCCGGCGGATGACCAGCGCGGGCGATCCATGGGGGGTCGCCCGCGTTTTGCCATCGTCCGAGGCGTGCCGTGGTTTGACGGCGCCCCCCGGTCGCGCATACCATCGCCGACGACGAATCGACGCGGAGTTTTTCGGCATGATTGCAACCCTTCCCGGCCAACTCGATCCGATGGCGCTGGCGGCCCTCGCCCCTCGGATCGCCCGACGCCGGCACGGCGAACCATCGACGATCCAACCCATAGGAATGCCCATGGCCATGCCCGGCCCGTCCGGCGGAATGAACCGCTACCGTGAGATGACCCTCGAGGAGATGCTGCTCGAAAACCGGGTGGTTTTCCTCGTCGGCGAGATCAACCACGTCAGCGCCTCGCGATGCATCATGCAGATGCTGTATTTGCAGAGCGTCAAGCGCGACCAGGACATCAACCTCTATATCAACAGTCCCGGCGGCGTCGTCGATGACACGCTGGCCATCTACGACATCATGAAGTTCGTCAACTGCGACATCGCCACCTACTGCATCGGCCGGGCCGAGAGCGGCGGCGCCATCGTCTTCATGGCCGGCAAGAAGGGCAAACGCTATATCCTGCCCAACGCCAAGGTCATGATCCACCAACCCTTCGGCGGGGTTTACGGACAGGCCGCCGACATCGAGATCCAGGCCGAGGAGATCCTCAAGACCAAGGACACGCTGGTCAACGTCATGTCCAAGTGCACCGGTCAGACCACGGACAAGATCCGCGAGGATTCCGAGCGCGATCGCTTCTTCGATGCCAAACAGTCCGTGGCCTACGGCATTTGCGACGAGGTTCTGGGCGAGGACGCCCCCCCCGCCCAGGCCGCCGCGGCGGCGGACGGCAATATGGAGAAGAAATAGGGAAGATGGTTGTCGGTTGTCAGTTGCCGGTTGTCAGTGAATCCGGGGGGAGAATGACGCCAGGCAACCCGATGTTGACAACGGACAACTGATAATTGGCTCTGAAAACTGGCTACCGACAACTGACCACTGACAACTGCTCCCCCCACCCATGCAAAACCAACTCATCCCCATCGTCATCGAAAAGTCCGGGCGCGGCGAACGCGCCTATGACATTTACTCGCGGCTGCTCAAGGACCGCATCATCATCGTCAGCGGCGCCATCTCCGATGAGTCGGCCAACGCCATCATCGCCCAGCTCTTGTTTCTCGCCAGCGACGACCCCAAGCGCGACATCCAGATGTACGTCAACAGCCCCGGCGGGAGCGTCTCGGCGGGGCTGGGGATCATCGACACCATGAAGTTCCTCCGTTGCGACGTCGCCACCACCTGCATCGGCATGGCCGCCAGCATGGGCGCGTGCCTCCTATCGGCCGGAACCAAGGGCAAGCGCGGCTTGTTGTCCAATTCGCAGGTCATGCTCCATCAGCCCCTCATCGGTGGCGTGCTGCAAGGACCGGCCACGGACCTGGGCATCGAGGCCGCCCACATGCTCCGCCTGCGCGACCGCCTGTACAAATTGATGGCCGACTACACCGGCAAGTCCCCCGAGCAGATCCACCGCGACTTCGACCGCAACAAGTGGCTCTTCGCCGAGGAAGCGGTCGCCTACGGCTGCGCCGACCGCGTTCTGGAGCGCGTCGCCGAAGCCCAACCCAAGGTCGCCTCGGATGACGACGCCGACGCCGACGACAAGGATTGACCCCGTGCATTTCGTGGCCCCCCGGCATCCTCGTCGCTGGATCGCCGCCGCGGCGGCATTGCTGATTCTCACGGCTTCGGGGTGCGGCAGCCCGAACAAGGTCAACATCGAGCTTCGCAAGCGAATCGCGGAGCTTGAATCCCGCAGCGCCGAACTCGACCGCCGACACACCGCCGACCTCGCCACCATCGACGCCCTCCAGTCCCGCGCCACCACCGTCCCGACCCTACCGAACGAGCGCGTCGAGGCGTTGTTCACCACCCACGGCCTGCGATTCGGCAAGCTCACCGGCGGCGCCGATCTCGATCCCGAACGCCCCGGCGACGAAGGTCTCAAAATATTCGTCGTCCCCATCGACGACCGGGGCGATGCACTCAAGGCCGCCGGCGGCTTCACCGTCGAGGCCTTCGATTTGTCCGACGCCGCCGAACCCCTCGTCGGCACATGGACCTTTCCCGCCGCCGAAGCGGCCACGTGGTGGTTCGGCCAAGGCCTGCTCTACGAATACGTCCTCACCTGCCCTTGGCAAAATCGCATTCCCGCCGCCGATAAACTGACGATCCAAGTCACGTTCACCGACGCCCTCACCCTTCGCCAGTTCACCGAAAAACGCGACGTGACGATCCATCCGACGATCCCGGTGCCGACCACGACCCGCCCCTCCGCATCCGCCGACCCCGGAAAAGGGGACGTGGCTGCTCTGTCTCGACCCTCGGAAATCCAACACGACACGGCGACCTCTTCGGTTTTTTCCCTGCGTTTAGGGCGGTCCTCGGCGTGCGGTCCGGTCAAAAAGAGTCTTTGGACGAGGGTCGAGACAGAGCAGGACGTGGCTCTTTTCGTGGCGGCCGGAAAAGAGCTGCGTCCGCCTTTTCTTCGCCATGGCCGATGAACCGCCCATCAACCGCCGAGCGTTCTTCCGCTTCGGTCTGCGACGCATCGCCCAACGGGCGTTGGATTCCGCGGGTCCCGTCGCCCGTTTGGCCGAACAGTTTTCGGCCATGAACGCCGAATCGCCGCCGAAAAAGGCGGTCGCGTCGCCGGTTGCCCCGCCTCCCAAATCCCCGCGTCGCGTCCCGCTCGATGTGGTCCTCCGTCCCCCCGGCGCCCTCACCGACGGCGATTTCGTCGATACCTGCTCCCGCTGCGGCGACTGTGCCGCCGTCTGCCCCGCCAAGTGCATCCTCCTCGATCCCGACTCGGCCAAGGGCGCCGGCGCCCCGTACATCGACGCCAACGCCATGGCCTGCGTCCTGTGCGACGGACTCGAGTGCATGAACGTGTGCCAGACCGGGGCATTGCTGCCGACGCCTCTTTACGCCATCGACATGGGAACGGCCCGCTGGTCCCCGACCCTCTGCCTCCGCTGCCACGATCAGCCCTGCACGATCTGCCTGGATATCTGCCCCGTCGGCGAGGCCGCCCTCAAGCCCAATGGCAAGCTCATCGAGGTCGTCCCCGACGGCTGCACCGGTTGCGGCCTCTGCCAACAACATTGCCCCACCGACCCCAAGGCCATCCTCGTCATCCCCAAATCGGCCCGGATCTGATGCGATTCCCCCGCCCGCGGTGCTTGTTTCCCCGTTGAGGACGGGGGCAAACCGTTCACCCGCCCCGGCCGATGCTCCCTCGCCCCAGCTTGGCCACGATGGCGTCCATCACCCGGTCCACCTTTCCCTGACGCTCCTCCGCGGGATCGACGAACAACCCCATCTGCCCGCCGCCTTTTGCCAATCTCGTCGCCGTCACCCCAATGAGGCGCACGGGCCGGAACTGCGCCGCCGCCCAGCCGTCGAACACGTCCCTCGCCGCCCGGTATATCGCCGCCGTCGAATCCGTCGGGCTTTGCAACGCCCTCGCGCGGGTGATCGTCTTGAAATCCCCATAACGGATTTTCACCGTGATCCCGGCGGCCTTGTGCCCCACCAGCCGCAACCGATGCCCCACCTGCTCGGCCTGCGCGAGCATCACCCGCCGCACCGCTTCGACATCCGCCACATCGACCTCGAAGGTCCGCTCTTGGCCGATGCTCTTGGCTTCGGAATCGACCGTCACCTCCCGGTGGTCGATCCCGAGCGACAAGTTTCGATAATGGTCGGCATCGACCCCGAACAGCCGCGTCATCCCCCCGTCGTCCAGCCGCCGCAGATCCCCGATGGTCTTGATGTTCATCCCCGCGAGTTTCGCCTCCATCTTCGGCCCGATCCCCCAGATTCGACCGACCGCCAGCGGCGCCAGCACCCGCTCGGCCTCCCCCTCGCCGATCACGGTCAGCCCGTCGGGCTTGTCCAGATCGGATGCCACCTTCGCCAGGAACTTGTTCTCCGCCACCCCCACCGACGCCGTCAGTCCCACCTCGGCCTTGATTCGCCCGCGGATCCGCCGCGCCATGCCCACCGGGTCCCCCAGCAGGCGCTGGCTTCCCGTCACATCGCAAAACGCCTCGTCGATGCTCATCGGCTCGACCGCGGGGGTGAAGTCCCCCATGATTCCGAAAATCCGTCGGGAATACGACTTGTACTTGCCATATATCCCCCCCACGATCACCGCGTGCGGGCACAGTCGCCTCGCCACCGCCATCGGCTGGGCCGAGCGGCAGCCGTACACGCGCGCTTCATACGACGCCGCCGCCACCACCCCCCGCGCCCGGTCCGACCCCACCAACACCGGCCTGCCGCGCAGGCGCGGATCCTCCAACTGCTCGACCGACGCGAAAAACGCGTCCATGTCCACATGCAATATCGCCCTGCGCCACATGGGGGCATTTTAGCAACTCGGCTGGTTCCGACAGGGCAAAGATTCCAAAGTGACAAAGAAACAAAGTCATGCACCAAAGTACCGAATCCCACTCTTGGTCCCCTTTGCAACCTTTGATTTCCTTGGAATCTTTGACCCTTCCGCGAACGGGCGTCGCGCCTTATCCTGCAACGACTTAACGAAAGGCCCCATGTTCATCCACACCGTTTATTTCAAGCTCAAGAGCGATGCCCCGGCCGGCGCCCGCGACGCCCTCATACGCGATTGCAGGGAACGCCTGACCAAGGTCCCCACCGTCGGCAACGTCCACGTCGGTCTTCCGGCCGACACCGACCGCCCGGTGATCGACAAGTCCTACACCGTCGCCCTGTGCATCGTCTTCGCCGACAAAGCCGCGCACGATGTCTACCAGGACCACCCGATCCATATCGCCTTCGTGGACGCCAACAAGGGGCATTGGGAAAAAGTGACCGTCACCGATTTCATCGACGTGTTTCCGGCGACCGCGCCGCCGGTTCCGGCCATGCCGTGAGGCGGTTCACGCGGTGACGCCGCCGTCGATGACGATTTCCTGGGCGGTGATGTACGCTCCGTCGTCGCTCGCCAGAAGCACCGCCGCGCCGGCGCAGTCGGTCGGTTCGCCGATGCGCCCCATGGGGACGCGCCTGCCCTTGTCGATGAGGGCCTGTGGATCGGGGAAGTCGTCGCGGTTGCGGTAGGTGTTGAACCAGCCGGGGAGGATGGTGTTGACGGTGATGTTGTCGCGGGCGAGCTCGCGGGCCATGGCGCGCCCGAAGTTGGTCATGGCCGCCTTGCTCATGGCGTAGGGGGCCATGTGGGTGTTGCCGCTACGGCCCTGCACCGAGCCGATGTTGATGATGCGGCCCCAGCGTTTGGCTTTCATGGGCGCCACCGCATGGCGCATCAACACCATCAGCGAGGTGACGTTGGTGCGGAAGATGCGCTCGATCTCCGCTGCGTCGAGACCGGTCCAATGGCCGTGGGCCTGGATGGCGGCATTGTTGACGAGGATGTCGAGCGCGCCCAAGGCGCCGACGACGCGGGGGACCAGGCCGTCCACCATGGCCAGATCGCCCATGTCGCCACCGAAAGCGACGGCCTGGGCGCCTTGATCGCGTAGTTTGGACGCCTCGGCCTCGGCCACGTCCAGATCGATGTCCTGAATGGCGACGGCGGCGCCGTGGGCGGCCATGGCGGTGGCGATGGCCAGCCCGATTCCGCGTCCGGCGCCGGTGATGAGGGCGACCTTGCCCGACAAATCCATGCTGAGGCGATTCATAAGCCGGGAAATGCTATCGCGGGGGCGGCGGTTTGCAACGACCGACAAAAAACGGACGGCGCGGTGAGGCGCCGTCCGTTTGCATGGGTCCCGCCGATCGGATCGTTCCGGCCGGCAGGTCGGCTCGCTCAGCGGAGCTGTTGCCAGTATTCGCCTGGCATGTCGATGGCGAGTTGCAGGGCGCCGTTGGCGCCGGCGTACATGGGTTCCTCGACGACCGTGACCTTGCCGCCGCCGATGGCTTGCATGGCATCCTCGATGCGCTTGTTGAGGCCATCGAGCAATCCGCCGCCGCCGGAGAGCAGGACGTTGTGGCGGAGTCGGTCCTGGAACTCGGGGTTGAAGCTGCTGACGAGCTTGTGGATCCCCTCGACGATGGGTTGGATGAGGATTTCGCAGGCCTGTTTGAGCTCGGCGGTGATGTCGTGGGGGGTGGGCTTGCCATCGACGGGGATCTCGACCTCGACCTTGTCGCGGGCGTCGGAGACGAAGCCGTACTGCTCCTTGAAGATCTTGCACATGTTGACCGTGAGCTGGGCACGGGGGTACTTGGCCATGATGAGGTCGTGGAGCTTCTGATCGACGGCGTCGCCGGCGATGGTGTAGCTGATCTCGTCTTCCTCGGTGGGGACGGTGCCGTGCATGCGGCACAGGTCGGTGGTGCCGGCGCCGATGTCGATGACCAGCACGTCGCTCATGCGTTCCATGCCGTATGCGACGGTGAACGGCTCGGAGACGATCATCACGCTGTCGAGCACCTCGCGGGCGATGGCGAGAATGGCCTCCTTGTTCTTGCTGGTGGCGCGGGATGGCACGCCGACGACGCCGAAGAGCACCTCGTCGCGGCCGGGGTGGATGGTCTCGACCAGATGGCGCAGCAAGTGTTTGGCGGCCTCGAGGTTCTTTCGCTGCTCGTCCTCGGCGACGCCGGCGTCGTCGCGGGTGCCCTTGATGACGCCCTTTTCGAGCGGGCGGAAGAGGTTGAGTGCCAAACGGTTGTCGAGGGCGGCCTTGCCGTAGACCACGTCGGTCTTGAGCATCTTTCGGCTGACGGCATCGCGGGGATAGCCGACGTAGCTCTCGACGGTCTTTCGGGCGCCGGTCATCGAGACGATGCTGCTGCGGGAGGTGCCCAAGTCGATGCCCAACAGGAGGGCTTTTTCGTTGGCGCCGCTGTCAACGTCGGATCCGGAGAGGATGGATTTTCCGGCCACCGGACGAATGTGTCCGCCACCTTGCGATTGCTCAGCCATGTTGCGATCTCCTTGGGTTCACCGGGGTTGGGCACGCCCGCGCCGCGCGGGGCGATGCGATCATCATAGTCGGTTGGTCAGTTGTTCGCCGCCGGCGAATCGGCCGGGGCTTCCCCGGACGGCGCCACGGTGGCGTCGGCAGGGGGTTTTTCGTCGATTTCGATTCCCCGCAGGCGAAGGTTTTCCTTGAAAATCTCGACCAGCACCTGGTTTTGTTCCTGGGGGATGACGCCCGAGCCGCCTTGATAGCGCTGGGGTCCGAACCCGCCGCCGCCGGTTCCCATGCGGCTGATGGCGACGGTCATCTGGGCCAGCAGGCTCTCGGCCTTGTGGGTGAAGGCCTCCATCCGCTGGATTTGGCGGTCCATCTGGATGGCGTTATTGGAGACCTGGCTGGTGAGGTTCTTGTTGTCGCGGAACAGCCCGTCGATGGCGTCGGCGACGGAGGAGCGGATGGCCGAAACGTCGGTTCCGGTGGTCTGCTGGGCCTGGGCGAGGGCTTGGTCGACAACCTGGGCGACGCGGCTGCGAATCTTGTCGCGGTCGAGCACCCAGACGTTCTTGCCCTTGAATCGCTCGGTGAGCTGGTCGAAGGGGACCTGGGCGGCGGCGGTGTCCAGGGCGCTGTCGATGGCGCTGGCGAGGGGTTGGTTGGCGCGATTGAGGTTGAGGGGTTCGGGGTCGGGGGTGAGCGATTCGGTGACGATGCCGTGCTCGGAGAGGGCCGCGTAGGCCGTCTCCTCGGTCTCGCCGTTGGCGTGGCCCTCGACGGGCTGCCCGGTGGAACGAACCAATCCCTTGAAGCGATAGCGCACGGTGGTGGGGTCCTCGGCTGCGGGGTCCGGTCGGTCGTCGGTCGTGTCATCATATCGGCCCATGTCGGGAAGCGAAATGAAAATCGCGTAAAAGGCGAGGTCCGATAAATGGGGAGTCCGTTGGCAGTTGATAGCGGGCAGTTGGCAGGAGGAGGGAAAGGGGCGCTTGCCATGGGGGGCGGGGTTCTTATCATGCCCCGACGTGAACGGGGGAGAAGAAATCCATCAAAGGGAAAAAATCATGGCAAAGGGCAATGCGGTCATCGGGCAGTCGGGCGGGCCGACGTCGGTCATCAACCAGTCGCTGGTCGGGGTCATCCAAGAGGTCCAGAAGTCGGAGCACATCGACAAGCTGCTGGGCGCCCGGCACGGCGTCCGCGGGGTCATCAACAATGATTTCATAGAGCTGAATGGCGCCCCGCAGGAATTGCTGGAACGCGTCGCGCTGACCCCGGCGGCGGCCTTGGGGTCCACCCGCGACAAGCCCGACGAGGCGTATTGCCACAAGATTTTCCAGAGTTTCAAGAAGAACGACATCCGCTACCACTTCTACATCGGCGGCAACGACTCGGCCGACACCGCCCGGATCGTCAACGACCTTGCCAAGACCGAGGGCTATGAGCTGCGGACGTTCCACATCCCCAAGACCATCGACAACGACCTGCGGGTGCATGACCACACGCCGGGCTTCGGGTCGGCGGCCAAGTTCGTGGCCAGCGCGTTGATCGGCGACGACTTCGACAACAAGAGCCTGCCGGGCGTGAAGGTGGACATCATCATGGGCCGCAACGCCGGATTCCTGACGGCCGCGGGCGTGCTGGCCCGGAAATATGAGAATGACGGCCCGCATCTCATTTACGTCCCCGAGGCGGATTTCAGCGTGGAGAAGTTCCTGGGGGATGTCGATCGGGTGTACAAGAAACTGGGGCGTTGCGTGATCGCGGTGTCCGAGGGGATCCATGACGAGAAGGGCACGCCAATGGCGGTGGTGCTGGCCGGGAAGCTCGGACGGGCGGTCGAGAAGGACTCGCACGGCAACGTGCAGCTCAGCGGATCGGGCATCCTCGGCGATTTCCTGGGCGATCTCATCAAGAACCAATTGAAGATCAAGCGGGTCCGCAGCGACACGTTCGGGTATTTGCAGCGCTCGTTCCCCGGCTACGTGTCGGAGACCGACGCGGCCGAGGGGCGCGAGGTGGGCAAGCGGGCGGTCATCGCCTCGAAGGACCCCAAGAACACCGCGGGCTATTCCGTCGTCATGAAGCGCCTGTCGAGCAGCCCGTACAAGATCGAATACGGCCTGACCGATCTGGCCAACGTCGCCCGCGAGACCAAGCACATGGACCCGTCGTACATCAAGGACGGCAATGACATCACCCAGGCGTTCATCGACTACGCCAAGCCGCTGGTCGGCAAGCTGGCGACGGTGGGAATGCTGGCGGAGATGGGGAAGTAGAAAACCGTTGTGGGTTGTAGGTGGTAGGTTGTAAGTTGTAGGTTGTAAGTTCAGAAAGGCCGCGACCCCGACGGGGCGCGGCCTTTTTTGCGTTTCGCGGGAATGGCGGCGCCCCCGCGCCGCGATCCCATCCCATCCCATCCCATCCCATCTTCACTTACAACTCACAACCTACAACTTACAACCATTCCCCTACAACATCCCCTTCGTGCTCGGCAGCGCGTCGTTGCGCGGATCCCGGTCCACGGCCATCCGCAGGCTTTTGGCCAAGGCCTTGAAGATCGCCTCGGCGATGTGGTGGTTGTTGGCGCCGTAGGGGACGTGGATGTGGAGGTTCATCCTGGCGTTGTTGGCCAAGGCGGTCATGAACTCGCGGACGAGCTCCGGGTCGAACGATCCGATGGGCGCCGCGGAGAACGGCGCGTCGAACACCAGCGCCGCCCGGCCGGACAGGTCCACCGCCACTTGGGCGAGGGCCTCGTCCATCGGGAGGATGAAAAACCCGTATCTGCGGATGCCGCGCTTGTCGCCGATCGCCTGGGCGATGGCTTGGCCGAGGACGATGCCGACATCCTCGACGGTGTGGTGGGCATCGATGTGCAGATCGCCCTGGGCTTGGATGTCCATGTCGATCAGGCTGTGGCGGGCGAGCAGGTCGAGCATGTGGTCGAAGAAGCCCACGCCGGTTTCGGTGGTCGCCTTGCCGGTCCCGTCGAGGTTGATCGACAGCTTGATCTTGGTTTCGCTGGTGTCGCGCTGGATCGTGGCGGTGCGGTCGGTCATTGCGGATTTCCCTGGGGTTGATGGATCGTTCACGCGGCCTGCTCGGCGGAGGCCAGCGCGCGGATTCCCGCGAGCAGGGCGTTGTTCTCCTGACTGGTGCCGATGGTGATGCGAATCTTGTCGTCGAGGCCGGGCTTGTCGAAGAATCGCACGAGGATGCCTTGGCGCTTGAGTCCCAGGTACGCCTCGCGCCCGCGCCGGTCGGGCGCGACGGCCAACAGGAAGTTGGCTTGGCTGGGCAGGACATCCCATCCCATCGCCGAGAGTTCATCGGCCAGACGGGCGCGTTCGGCGCGGACATGCCGCCAGGTTTGGCGGGCGTATGCCTGGTCGTCCATGGCCGCGGTCGCGGCGGCGATCGAGACCGCATCGCAGTTGTAGGAGTCTTTCACTTTCATCATCTCGTCGATCACCGCCGCTTGGGCGATGGCGAACCCGAACCGCAACCCGGCGAGGCTGTAGGCCTTGCTGAGGGTGCGGGAGATGACGACGTTGGGGAACTCGCGGATGAGCGAAAGACAGTTTTCGTCGGCGAAATCGGCGTAGGCCTCGTCGATCAGAAGCAGGCCGTCGAACGATTTGGCGAGGGCCGCGATTTCGGCGACGGGGACGACGGTGCCGGTGGGCGCGTTGGGGTTGGCCAGATAGATCGCCCTGGCGCCGCTTGCCGCCAGCGCCTCGGCCGGCAGGGCGTGGCCCTCGCGCCAGGGGACTGCGAGGGTCTTGGCATCCTGCAATCGCGCCAATACCGGATACAGCGAATAGGTGGGGTCGGGGAACGCCAAGGTTCCGCCGGGCGGAATGAAGGTGCGGGTGGCGATGGTGAGGATGTCATCGGAGCCGTTGCCCGCGAGAATCATGCCGCGCTCGACGCCGAGCACGCGGGCCGCGACGGCGCGGAAGGCGTCGGCGGTGGGGTTGGGATAACGCCGCAGGTTCTCGGCGTCGATCGAGGCGATGGCGGCCATCACCTTGGGGCTGGGCGGGAAGGGGTTTTCATTGGTGTTCAGCTTGATGACGCGCTCGCCCGCGGCGGGCTGTTCGCCGGGCGTGTAGCCGTCCATCGCGCGCACGGTGGGTCTTATGAAGTCGAGAGCCATGGTTCGATTATACATCATCGCGCATCGCCGTCGCGGTCGGGTTCATTGCGGTATCCGGGTTCGCACGCTGGCGGCGTGGCCGTCGAGGTGTTCAGCCTCGGCCAACGCGACGATCGCATCCGCGTCGGACGTCAATCCCGACTCGTCGTAGCGCACGATGCTCGAACGCTTCAGGAACTCATACACGCTCACGCCGCTGGAGAACCGCGCGGTGGTGTTGGTCGGCAAACAGTGGCTCGGCCCGGCCACATAGTCCCCCGCCGCCACCGGCGAATAGGGACCCACGAAAATCGCCCCGGCGTTCACCAGATGCTCCATCGCGGTGTCCTCGGTCTTCACCTGCACGTTGACATGCTCGGCCGCGAAACGGTTGGCCAAGGCGATCATGGCGTTCATGTCGCTGCCCACGACGATGGCACTGCGCTCGGCCAACGCCTTGGCGATGGCGTCCTGGCGCGACAGGGCGGGAACCTGTTTTTCCAGTTCCGCCACCACCGCGCTGGCCAGTTTGTTCGAGGTCGTCAGCAGGAAACAGCTTCCCGGATCGTGCTCGGCCTGGGCGATCAGATCGGACGCGATGAACGCCGGATTGCCCGAATCGTCGGCCAAAACCAATATCTCGCTGGGTCCGAGATAGCCGTCGATCCCCACCCCGCCGGCCAGCGCCCGCTTGGCCAGTTGCACATACATATTGCCCGGGCCGACGATCTTGTCGACGGAGGGGATGGTCTTGGTGCCGAACGCCGTGGCCGCGATCGCCGCCGCCCCTCCGGCGCGATAAACGTGCTTCAGTCCCAGGGCATGGCACGCGGCCAGAACCAGGTCGATCCGCCCGTATTGGCTCGGCGGCGTGCAGACGACGATTCTTTCGACGCCCGCCACCTGCGCGGGGACCGCCAGCATGATGAGGCTCGACGGATACGCCGCCTTGCCGCCGGGGAAATACAGACCCGCGCTGGCGAGCGGGGTGAATCGCAAGCCCAGCTCCACGCCGTTTCGTTTCAGGGGCGTCGGGGCCTGCGGCATGATATGCGACTGGTATTCGCCCACCTGCCGGATGGACCGATCGAGCGCCGATTTTTGCTCGCGGGTGATCCGCCCGGCGGCGTCCACCATTTCCTCCTGCGACACCCGCAGTTGTTCGACGGTGAAATCGGGGTCGTCGAACTTGCGGCAACTGTCGACCACCGCGTCATCGCCGCGCTCGGCCACATCCGCCAGGATCGCGCGCACCGCCTCGGCGGCCTTGGCGCGGCCGCCGCGGTCGAGCGCCACATCCGCCGGATCCAGCCGCAGCGCCTTGATGAGGTTCTCCACCTCCAACCGCTCCATCGGCTCCTCGAGTTTCAGTATCGGAATCATGATGTCCCGCAAGTTAAGCCCCCATCACGCACAAATAAAGCGCAACCGCGCCCCGTTGCCGGCCAACTGCCGACTGCCAACCGCCAACTACACCGATCGATCCACCGCCGCCGCGATGCGCCGGATCGACGCCATCATCGCGTCGAACTGTCCCGGCGTGATCGACTGGGCGCCGTCGGTCAGGGCGTGTTGCGGATCGTTGTGGACCTCGACGATCAATCCGTCGGCGCCGCACGCCACCGCCGCCCGGCACATCGAATCGACCAGGTGATTCTTTCCGGTGCCTTGGCTGGGATCGACCACGACCGGCAGATGGGTCTTGGCGTGCAATTCCGGCACCGCCGCCAGCGCCAGCGTGTTGCGACAATAGTCCTCATAGGTGCGGATGCCGCGCTCGCAGAGGATCACCTGAAGATTGCCGCGGGCGAGGATGTATTCGGCCGCCAGCAGGAACTCCTCGAGCGTGGCGCTCAATCCGCGCTTGAGCATGACCGGCTTGCCCTGTTCACCGACGGCGTTGAGCAGATTGAAGTTCTGCATGTTCCGCGCCCCCACTTGGAGCACGTCGGCGTATCGGGCGACCAATTCCACCTGATCGACCGCCATCACCTCGGTGATGATCCCCAGCCCGGTCTCGGCCCGGGCCTCGGCGAGGATCTCCAGGCCCTTTTCGCCAAGTCCCTGGAACGAGTAGGGATTGGTGCGCGGCTTGAACGCCCCGCCGCGGAGGACCGTCGCCCCGGCGGCCTTCACGAGGCGGGCGATGCCGAGGGTCTGCTCGCGGCTTTCGACGCTGCACGGCCCCGCCATCACCGCGACCTGGGTCCCGCCGACGGCGCCGCCGAGCGTCCCGCCCAACGGCACGACGGTGCGGTTCTTGTGGACCTCGATCGACGCCATTTTGTACGGCGCCAGGATCGGCACCACGCGGTCGACGCCGTCCATGGTTTCGAGCGCGGCGCGGTCCTTGAATCGATCATCCCCCACGCACGCCACCACGGTGCGCTCGGTCCCGACGATCACATGGTCCTTGAGTCCCATTTCCCGCACCTGTTTGACGACGCCCTCGACCTGCGCCGGCGTCGAACCCTGTTTCATCACCACGATCATTGACGACCTCCCGAATCCGGCGATCTTCGCCAAAAAAAATCACGCATGACGACCTTCCGCGACGCAATCCAACAAAAAAACCCCGGGAACCGTGTCCCGGGGCTTCTGATCCGTGTGGGAATCGCAAGCTGCTCAGGACGCGACGGGACTGGCCGGATGAAAATATCCGTGGAACCAAAACCCGAAGCCCGGATGGCGATTGCTCACGAGGGACAATTTACCACGACCCGGGTCGCTGTCAAATGGGCGTTTCCGCGGCGCGGGGCGCGGCGGACGACGCGCCGGCCACGAACGATTCGGGCGGTGGCGCCGCGCTGGCATCGAGTTCCCCGAACAGCGTCATGGCCTTGGCATCGCGCACCCTCACCCGCACCAGTCGCCCGGCGAGCGACCCCGGCGCGTCGAACACGACGATCTGGTCGCCGGAGGTTCGCCCCATCAGCTGTGGATGCGAAGGCGCCTGCGATTCCCAGCCCAACTGCACCCCCCCGCCGCCGGGCCGACGCAGGGCGAGCTTGCTGGCACCCTCGACCAACACCTCGACGGTGCGACCGATCATCTCCCTGTTGATCGATTCGCTCACCGCCTGTTGGGCCGCCAACAGCGCGTTGTTGCGTCGGCGCTTGGTCTCCTCGGGCACATCATCGACGAAGCGGTCGATGGCGACCGTCCCCGGCCGCGGGCTGTACTTGAAGATGAACGAGTTCTTGAAGCGGATCTCCTCCAGCAGATCCACCGTCGCCCGGAACTCGGGTTCGGTCTCCGTCGGAAAGCCGACGATGAAATCGCTCGCCAGCGAAATATCCGGCATCATTTCGCGGGCCCGCGCGATGAAATCCCGATACTGCCCGGCGGTGTATCCCCGATTCATGGCCTTGAGGATGCGGTCGGCGCCGTGTTGGGCCGGAACATGCAGATAGCGGCAGATTCGCGGGCAATCGCGCATCGCCCGCAGGGCGTGGTCCGTGAAATCGCGGGGGAAGCTCGTGACGAACCGCAATCGGGGCAGGTGCGGCACGGCCTCGTGGACCGCGTACAACAGCTCGGCGAACGTCGTCACCCGCCCATCGCCATGCTTGAAGTTGTAGTGGTTGACCGTCTGCCCGAGCAGCGTCACCTCGCGCACGCCGGCGTCGGCCAGCCGCCGCACCTCGGCGATGATGTTCTCCGGCGGGCGATGCACCTCCGGGCCTCGGGTCCGCGGGACGACGCAGTACGAACAGAACTTGTCGCATCCGCGCGTGATCCGCACGTACGCCTGGGCCACATCGCCCTCCGTCGAGATGCTCCGCGACAGATCGAGCAGCTCGAGGCGATCCTCGGCCGCATCGAGCGTGCCCGAGCGCCGGACGTTGGCGCCCATCAGCGCCGCCTGCCGTCCGAGCGATCGATTGGCCACCGCATTGTGCACCATGCCCGGCAGCCGATCGAGCTCGCCGGGACCGCACAGCAGATCGACATGCGGAAACCGCCCGAAGATGTTTTTCCCGTCGCGTTCGGCCATGCAGCCGATCACGCCGATCACCAGCCTTGGGTTGGCGTGTTTGGCGTCGCGCAATTCGCCCAGCCGCGACCACACCTTCTGTTCGGCGTGTTCGCGCACCGAACAGGTGTTGTATAGGATCACGTCGGCGTCCTCGCGCGATTCGGTGGGCTGGTACCCCATCGCACGAAGTTGGCCGAGGACCAGATCGCTGTCGAGCACGTTCATCTGGCAGCCGAAGGTTTCGAGATACAACATCGGAGGCATGGCGGGATTGTAGGGCCGAAGGCCGCGGGGTGTAAGTTGCCGTATTGCGGTCTGAAATATCGACGCGCGCTCTTGACAACCATCGGACGCATTTGGCACAATAAGAGGTCTATGAATCGAATCGGACTGCGATCGCCGCGACTTGGGCTGGCCTTGGGCCTGCTTCGGGGCCGCGCGCGATCGTAGGGCGTTCGATCCAAACGAACGAAACCGCCACCCTGCGACGCGCATCGCAGGGTGGCTTTTTTTCATTCCATTGCGCGGACGATTGAAGGAGTTGGGTCATGGAGACGGTTCGGATCTTCGACACGACGTTGCGGGACGGCGAGCAATCGCCCGGGGCCACCTTGACGCTGGCCGAAAAGCTGGAGATCGCGCGCCAACTCGAGCTGCTCGGCGTCGATGTGATCGAGGCCGGCTTCCCGATCAGCTCCGACGGCGACTTCGAGAGCGTCCGGCAGGTCGCCGCCCAGGCGACCCGCCCCATCGTCTGCGGGCTGGCCCGCTGCACGCCCAGGGACATCGACCGCGCCGGCGAGGCCATCAAGCCCGCCAAGCGGGGGCGCATCCATGTGTTCTGCGCCACCAGCAAGATCCACCGCGAGCACAAGCTGCGCAAGGGCAAGGAGGAGATCATCCGACTGAGCGTCGAGTCGATCCGCCGCGCCCGCGGGTTCACCGATGATGTCGAGTTCAGCCCCGAGGACGCCAGCCGCACGGAGCTCGAGTTCCTCGAGGAGATCGTCGCCGCCGCCATCGACGCCGGCGCCACCACCATCAACCTGCCCGACACGGTGGGGTACGCCACCCCCAAAACCTACGGCGAAATCTTCGCCCACATCATCGCCAAGGTGCCGGCCGTGCTCGCGCGCGGGATCATCCTTTCGACGCATTGCCACAACGACCTGGGATTGGCCGTCGCCAACTCCCTGTCCGCCGTCGAATCCGGCGCCCGGCAGGTCGAATGCACCATCAACGGCATCGGCGAACGCGCCGGCAACGCCGCCCTCGAGGAGATCGTCATGGCGCTGCGCACGCGCCATGACTTTTATCCCGTGACCACCGGCGTCGACGCCACCAAAATCTGGTCGACCAGCCGAATGGTCAGCACGCTCACCGGGTTGACCGTCCAGCGCAACAAGGCCATCGTCGGGCAGAACGCCTTCGCCCACGAATCCGGCATCCACCAGGACGGCGTGCTGAAGTTCCGCGAGACCTACGAGATCATGGACCCCGCCTCCGTCGGCATCCCCAAGTCGTCGCTGGTCCTCGGCAAGCATTCCGGCCGACACGCCTTCCGCGACCGTGTGACCCAGTTGGGCTACAGCCTCTCCGAAGAGCAGGTGGAGTCGGTCTTCGGCAAGTTCAAGGCCTTGGCCGACAAGAAAAAAGAGGTCTTCGACGAGGACATCGAGGCCTTGATCGACGAGCAGCTCGAGGTCTCGCGCGGACTGTGGGAACTGACCGGCCTGCAGGTGACGGCCGGGTCCAACGCCATCCCCACGGCCACCGTGACCATCAAGGACACCAACGGCGAACTGTTGCAGGATGCCTCGGTCGGCGACGGCCCGGTGGACGCGATCTATTCGGCCATCCAGCGCCTCACCGGCGTCCGCGCCCATCTGGCCGACTACCGCATCCGCGCCATCACCAAAGGCAAGGAGGCCCTTGGCGAGGTTCATGTCGAGCTCGAGCACGCCGGCGAGAAAATCCGCGGTCGCGGCATCAGCACCGACATCCTCGAGGCCTCGGCCCTTGCATACGTCTCGGCCATCAACCGCCTCCGCTCGGCAGCCCACCGGGCCAAACCCACCGAGACGCCGCAAGGCGTATGAGAAGCAGTTGTCAGTTGCCAGTTGTCAGTTGTCGGTGGGAACCAAAGACGGCGTATGAGAAGCAGTTGTCAGTTGCCAGTTGTCAGTTGTCGGTGAGGAACAAAGCACGCGGTGAGCCTGGATGATCCCGCGCCCCTTTCCCCGAAATGCCGGGGAAAGGGG
>JBBSAF010000010.1:0-18924 GCA_038252525.1 Tepidisphaerales bacterium | reverse complement strand
GCTGAAAACGAGTCTGTTTTCCCGGGAATTCAAGACATTCACACATTCGGAGCCCCCCTGTCGCTCAGCTGCCCGCGTCTGGGCGGCCTTCTGTAACGCGGCCGCCCTCGGCTGTGTCCCCCTGTAGCTCAGCCGCCCTTGGCTGAGTGACTGCATAGCCGCTCTCCCTCGCCCTCCATGGCTCATCCGCCCCCGGCTGAGCGACCGTCAAATCGCGTTCCCTCACCGCGTCATCCGCTCATACTCCCACCGATACCACGTGTTCATCTTCCGCCATTTCCAATGGTCATACACGGCAAACGCATTGAAATGCGTCAGTCGCCACCCCGCCGGGACCGACTTGACCAAGTTGACCGGCGGAACCTCCTCCTCCCGCGGCATCCGATCCGCCCGGTTCACCGGCGGGCGGACCATCCGCCACACGATCACCCGCCGCAGCGCCGGCTCCGATTTCATGTCCGCCGCGAGATCCCCCGGCCCCCGGTATCGCCGCACTTGGAAGAATTGCCCGAAGCCCAACCGCAACTCCCCCGGCGACAACATCTTCCCCGATAGCACGCACAGATAATATCGCCCCGTGATCGACCCGATCGTCCCCATCGCCGGGGCGCCGTTGTTGAACTCCGGGATGTCGCTGTAGGTCCGCGTCGCATTGCCCGCGACATCCTCCCCCGCCAGCACATCCGCCGCCGCCATCGCCTGCGGCGGTTCGGTCCCCGCGAATAGCCGCTGCCGGAACTGCACGAGATTCACCGCCACGATCAACCCCACCACCGTCCACCGCACCCCCCGCGTCGGCAGCCGCATGAGCAGCGCCGCCAGCACAATCCCCAGCGCCGGCCAGACAAACCCCAGATATCGCGGCATCAGGATCGAATACCGATACGGCTTCACCCACGGCGCCATCGCCTCGAGCACCGCCAGGACGATCACCGCCGCCACAACCACCCCCATCGCCCCGCGACGCGAACCCCGGATCCAGAGCGCCATCCATCCCGCCGCGATCGCCCCCGCGGCGATCCACGCCGTCCGATGGGCCAACAGCATTCCCCCCCAATCCCCCGGCCTCGCCGCCCCCGGCATCGACAGCCGATAAAACACATACGACGGCGCTGCCAGCCACAACATCAGCCACAACCCGCTCCGCCACGCCCGATCCGGCCCATCGTCATCCCGCGCCATCCACCTCCCCGGCCACGGCAACAGCGCCAATCCCACCAGCAGATACAACCCAACCACCGTGATCTTCAGCGTCCGCTCCAATCCTGCCGGAATGTCGGCCGAATCATCCGCCACCGTCCATTCCCATCCCATCAGGTACGCGCTGCCGGTGAACGCCGCCAGCCCCACCCCGTCGCGCTGCTCGTTGTACCCCTCGACCCATGTGATCCCCGTCCTGTGCGGATCCTCCGCCGACCGCTCCACCCACTTGTTGAAATTAAGATAATAATAAATCGGCCCGGCCAAGATGATCCCCAACCCCACCGCGAAATAAATCGTCCGTCGCCAGTGCACCTCCTCTTGTGTGAAATAAAACAGGATATCCAGCGGCAACAGCGCCAGCCCCAGGCTGTCGAACCCCAGCATGGCGATGCCGCTGACGATCCACGCCCACCATGCGATCCGCCGTCGATCCCGGAACCACGCGATGGCGCACGCGACATGCACCGCCGCGAACAGCCAGAACTCCATGTACATCTTGGCGTCGCGCGAATAGACCAGAAGGTACGCCGACGAAGCCGCCAGCCCCGCCGCCAACAGCGAGGTTTTTCGGCCCACGAATCGCCGGGCCAAAAAATACATTGCCGGAATGAACAGCGTCCCCGACACCGCCGGCGCCAGCCGCATCCAAAACGGCGTCGGCGTCGTGTGTTGGGCGATCCACCAATACAATTGATAGTGGAACGGCGGAAACCCCGCATCCTCCAACCGCTCGAGCATCTGCCGGTAAGTCCCCGAGATCCGCGAGAACGTCGCCGCCTCATCCCCCCACAGCGACGGGCGCTCGATGAACGAAAACCGCAGCACCCCCCCCAGCAGCGTGATCGCCGCCAGCGCCAGCCCGAATCGATGGCGATACCCCCACGACCGCCGACAATCGGCGTCGATGCCTCCCGGATTGGCGATCAGTTCCGATGGCAAATGCCCACATCTCCTCGGCCAATCCCAATCCCTTGGCGGCCCCGCCTGCTCACCCCTTACCTGATCAGCGTCGCATCGCGGTCCGGCCCGACGCTCACGATGCGGATCGGCGCCCCCATCAGTGCCTCCAGCCGCTGGACGTACCGCTTGGCCTCGCCCGGCAGCTCCTCGAAAGACCGGCACCCCGAAATGTCCCCCTTCCATCCCGGCATCGTCTCGTAGATCGGCTCGACCTCGGCCAAAAAGTCCATGTCCGCCCGGAACGTCTCCACCCGCTCGCCCTTGTGCCGATACGCCGTGCAGACCTGCACATGATCCAGCCCCGACAGCACATCGAGCAAGGTCACGGAGATGGCGGTGATCCCATTGAGCTCCACCGAATACCGCGTCGCCACCGCGTCGAACCACCCGCAGCGCCGCGGCCGGCGCGTCGTCGTGCCGTATTCGTTGCCGCGCTCCCGTATATAATCCCCGATGTCGTTGGCCTGCTCGCTGGGGAACGGCCCGCCGCCCACCCGCGTGCAGTACGCCTTCATGATCCCCACATAGTTTTGCACCATCTGCGGCGGCGCCCCGGCCCCGGTGAACAGCCCCAGCGCCGAGCAATTGCTGCTGGTCACGAACGGATACGTCCCATGATCCACATCCAGTAGATTCGCGTGCGCCCCCTCGAAAACAACCCGCTTGCCGCCCTTCCATGCGTCGATCAGCAGCCGGCTGGTGTCGTCCACGAACGGCGCGATCCGACGCCCCAGGTCGCGGTAGGTCTCGAACACCGGCCTCCAGTCCATCGGCGCCAGGTCGTACAGCGCCTTGAAGACCTTGTTGCGATCCTCCATCACCCGCACGATCTTCTCCCGCAGGTTCCCCTCGTGGATCAAATCCGCCACGCGGATCGCGCTGGTCCGGTGCATTTTGTCGGCGTACGTCGGCCCGATCCCCCGTCGCGTCGTCCCGATCGACCCCTTCTCGCTCACCGACTCCCGCGCCGCGTCCTCCTGCTTGTGGTACGGCATCACCACATGCGTCTTGTAACTGATCCGCAGGTTCGCCGGGGAAATGGCGATTCCCTTGGCCACCAGCGCGTCGATCTCCGCGAACAGCGCCTCGGGGTCCAGCACCACCCCGTTGCCGATCAGGTTCATCACATGCGGTCGGAAAACCCCCACCGGCAACAAGTGCGTCGAATGCTTCTCGCCCTTGATCCGCACCGTATGCCCGGCGTTGGCGCCCCCGCAGTAGCGCACCACCACGTCGGCGTGTTCGGTCAAATAATCGACGATCTTCCCCTTGCCCTCATCGCCCCATTGCAGTCCGACGACGACGGTGTTTCCATCCAGCGACAGTGTCATGGTCTTCCCGGTTCCCGTTAACCCCCGCGCCCGGCCCCGCCGGGACTCCAAACCCCCGAAAGTAAGCCCCCCGGCGGGGGGGTGTCAAGGCGAACGACCGAGACTTGCCCGGTTCCGACCCAAGCCTACCCTAAGGCGATGATTCGGAAACGTTTTACGGGAGTTCCAGCCATGCGCCGACTATTGTGTCCCTTGATCGCCTCCGCCCTGTGCCTCCTCGCCTCCAACGCCCGCGCCGCCGACCTCATCCTCTACACCAGCATCGACGAACCTTACGTCCGTCCCATCGTCCGCGATTTCGAGAAACAGACCGGCCTGTCCGTCCAGCTCGTCACCGACACCGAGGCCACCAAAACCGCCGGACTCGTCGAGAAACTCGCCGCCGAAGCCGCCCATCCCCGCGCCGATGTCTATTGGGGCAACGAAATCTTCCACACCCTTCAACTGACCAAACAAGGCCTCTTCCAGCCCTACGCCTCTCCGGCCGGCGCCGACATCAGCCCCCGCTGGCGCGACGCCGGCGATCTCTGGCACGCCGTCGGCCTGCGGGCCAGGGTCATCGCCATTTCCACCCGCCCCGAAGCCAAGGACGCCGTCGCCCCCATCCGCACCCTCGAAGACTTGACCAACCCCGCCCTGAAGGGCCACATCGCCCTCTGCCACCCCGCCTTCGGCACCGCCTCCGGCCACATCGCCGCCCTATATCTCCTCTGGGGCCCCGAAAAGTTCGACACCGTCATGCGCGGGCTGCGCGCCAACGATGTGAAGCTACTCGGCGGCAACTCCGCCGTCGCCGACCAGATCGCCTCCGGCGCCCTCTGGGCCGGTCCCACCGACAACGACGATGTGACCAACGGCAAGTCCAACGGCGATAAAATCGAGCAAATCATCCCGAATCAAAGCGACATCGGAACCCTCATGATGCCCACCACCCTCGCCCTCGTCGCCGGCGCCCCCCATCCCGACGCCGGCAAGAAATTGATCGACTTTCTGCTCGATCCCGCCATCGAAAAACGCCTGATCGACGCCGGCTACATCGGCTATTCCGTCCGCGGCACCCATGCCACCGTGAAGGCGATGGATCTCGACTACCCCAAAGCCGCCGCCGTCATGCGCACCGCCGTCGAACGCGCCCTCACCCTCCTCCAGAACCGCGAGCCATGATCCCCCCCGTGATCGCGCCACCCTACCCCATCACCCACCCCGATCCCCTCCTATTACCCGTCGCGAGGGCGCCTCGCCCTCGCTTCATTTCAATCAAAGCCAATGACGACGGCGCTCAACGCCGGTTTTCACAACCTCGAAACCCCGCTCGTCCCGGTCGTGCCGTTGGACGTGGGCGAGGACGCCTCGTTGTTATACACAACTCGCCCATTGCCCCCGTCGATTAATGTAGCGACGCGATTAATGTAGCTCAGCCGCCCCCGGCTGAGTGAATGGTGATCCGCTTATCAAAGGGGGAACACAGCCGAGGGCGGCTATGCTACATATCTCTTTTCAGGAGCGAAGTTTAGGGTCGCAGAGGACTTGTGTATAACAACGAGGCGAAGACGCCCACGCGATATGGGCAGGCGCTGCGGCGCCGTGGCGGGGAAAAAGATATGTATAAAAACCAAGCTCCCCGTCCCCGCTCCCGCCGCCAGCAACGGACCATCATCCCAAGGAGGCGATGATTGATGCGCTTCCCGTCCCCAACCCGATGCCCGCTCCTTCCCGCAGTCCCCGCGATCGCGCTGATCGCTGTCGCCTGCGCCCCGCCCCTGATCTGGATCCTCATCGCTCTCATCGCCCACCCCTCCCTCTGGGCCGACGCCCTTCCCAACGCCTTCCGCGCCGGCCTCCTCTTTCGCACGATCCTCTACAACGGGCTGGCCGCGATCCTCGCCACCGCCCTTGCCCTGCCCGCCGCCCTTGTCCTCGGACGCGGACGCGGTTGGATCGCACGCACCCTCTGGAT
This sequence comes from Tepidisphaerales bacterium, assembly GCA_038252525.1. Taxonomy (GTDB): domain Bacteria; phylum Planctomycetota; class Phycisphaerae; order Tepidisphaerales; family Tepidisphaeraceae; genus JBBSAF01. The sequence continues at coordinate 13,473 of JBBSAF010000010.1, read as the reverse complement.
TCTCCTTCCCGCCACGCTCCTCATGCCGTCGCTGGCCTACGCGTATGGCTGGTCGCAGTTCATCCGCCTCAACCGCGACCATTTTTCAGCCGTCGGCCTCGACTTCATCCCCGCCGGCCCGGCCGATATCGCCCGCTGCGTCTGGACCCTCGCCGCCTGGCTCTGGCCCATCCCCGCCATGCTCATCGGCCTGTCCCTTCGCCGCCTCGACCCCTCGATCCAACTCCAAGCCCATCTCGACGGCGTCCTCTGGCGAATCACCCTCAGGCGGTTGGCCGGGCCCCTTGTCGCCTCGACCGCCTTGGTTTTCCTTCTCGCCGGCCAAGAGTTCTCCGTCTACGAACCGACCGGCATCAGCGTGGTGGCCACCGAGGTCCGCATGGTCTTCGAGACCGGCGCCTTCAGTTCGCTTGCCAATCCCATCACCGGCGCCGTCACCGGAACCGCCGCCGCCGGTCCCGACCAGGCCGCCCGCGCCGCCGCCGCACTCGCCATCGCATTGCCGCTGCTGATTATCACAATCTTGCTTTCGCTCGGCGCGTTTTGGCTTCTTTCCCCCTCGACCGGCGCCGACTTCGACGAACTCCACGCCGGCGACTGGCCCCGCGCCCTCGACGCCCCACGATGGACCACCGCGTGGACCGTCCTACTGTGGCTGGTCATCGTCGGCGTCCCGGTGGCCTCCCTCATCGTCGCCATGCGAAGTCGGTTCGATCCCCTCGACTGGTACGACCAGTTCGGCGACGCCCTCGACGGAACCTTCCTCGTCGCCGCCCTCGCCGTCGCCGCCGCCGCGATCATCGCCCTCTCGGCGTCGGCCCGCCGGACACCCGGCCTGCTCGCCGCCGCCGCCATCTGCTTCCTCGTCGGCGGACAACTTCTCGCCATCGCCGTCATCCGCACCTTCAACCGCCCCGGCCTGTTCGCCGTCTACGATTCGGCCGCCATCACCGTCCTCGTCTACATCGGGTGCTTCGCATGGCTGCCCCTCGTCGCCGCCCGGCTCACTTGGGCGGGCCCTTGGCGCCGACTCCGCGACATGGCCGCACTCGATGGCGCCGGACCCCTCGCCGCCGCTCGCCACGTCATCTGGCCGCTGGCGTGGCCGACCCTGTTGGCCGGGGCGCTCTTGGTGGGGGCGTTGAGCCTCACCGAAGTCCCCGCCACCGTTCTCCTCTCCCCCCAAAACCCCCAAGTTCTCACGCCCATGCTCATGAGCTGGGTTCACATGGCCCGTTACGACCCCATGATCCAGGCGGTGCTGCTCATGATGGCCATGGTCCTGCTCCCCGCCTTGCTCGCCATGATTCTGCTTTCCCGTCGCCGGCGTTTTCCCCCTCACGATCGCCATTGACTTGTGTCCAATACACGGTAGCTTTTGATCACACCGTCCACTGCTCCTCCCATGGAATGACCCACATGATGGACCTTCCCTCCGATTCGGTTTTGGACCTCCCCCTCGGCGAGTTCATGCGCCCCGAAATCGCCCTCACCCTCGGCCACGTGCTGCAAATTCATTCGGTGGGCGCGCTTCTGAACGCCTGGCGCAACCCCCGTGCGCAAAAATCCATCGAGCAAATGTTCGACACCCCCCAACAGGCCCGTCACGCCGTGGGCGTCTGTGCCACGTGGCTCGGCGCCCAAACCGCCGCCGCCACCCCCATGCCCGGCTGGTGGCGCAACGACCCCCGCGCACGCCCGTCGGCGTAAGCGACGAACCTCGCCTGCACAACCCTTGAATTGACAATGAATTACCGTAGTCCTGGCACCGCGCATTCAACCGGGCCGGCACTGCGGAGCAACCTTCGATTTGACAGTGAATTATCGTTGCCTCAATCGGCATCCGGCAACTTCGCCGGACTGATCCAATGGGCTTTCTGTCCCGGCAGCGGCGCGATCGGCACCATGTCCAACGCATGGTCCCCCACCGTCCGCGCGATGGCATTGGGGGCGGTATAAACCGCGATCTGCATCTGCTGATTCCACAACTGGGCCTTCGAGTGGTCGATCCGTCCGTAAAGCCTGTTGTTGCGGTAACTTATCTCCAAATGCTGCTGCCGCATCTGCAACAGCGCCACCGCCAACAGCATCGCGGAAAATAGGCAGAGGAGCATTTTCAACATGGCGAACCTAAGGGAATGTTGTGAGTTGTGAGTTGTGAGTTGTGAGTTGTGAGTTGTGAGTTGCGAGCTGGGAGGTTGTAAGTTGTAGGTTGTAAGTGGGGGAAATTGCAGTATTTATCTCTCTCCGCCTACCTTCCTTCCGCCTACCGCCTACGGCTCCCTCAGTTCACACTCGCCACTTCCCGCAGCGGCAGTCGCAGGGCCATGCCGGGGTGGACGGTTTCGCCGCCTTTGAGCACGTCCTTGTTCAGGTCGCGGATGACCGAGTAGAGCTTGCCGTTGCCCAACTGCTCGTCGGCGATCCGCCAGAGGCTGTCGCCGGGCTTGGCGACATAGGTCGTCGTCCGGGCGCTCTCGCTACGGCTGGGGCTTTCCGTGACGGCCGGCGTCGGCGCCGGGGTGTTGACCGCCACCGCGTCGGCCGAGGTCGGAATGATGTAGGTCTTGCCGGCGATCACCACGTCACGGTTGCCCGCCAAGGCCGGATTGGCCTTCACGATCGCATCCCGGTTGGCCTTGGTGTTGGCGCCCATCAGCCGACCGGCCATCCGCGACAACGTGTCGCCCGGCTGGGCGGTGTATTCCTTCGCCCGCGGCGGATTGTTGCTCACGATCGGCTGCCCGCTTTGGTCATTGAGCGGCACGATCTGCTCGCCGTGCTGATTGGCCGCGTCGATCAGCGGATTGCCCTGGGTCTGCGTGGCCGTTGAATCGCCGGGCACCGGCGCGGGCTGCTGCTGTTCCACCGTGAGCGGGGGATTCCGCGTCGGCCCGCCGACCTCCACCTGCACCACTTGGGGGCGCGGGGCGATTTCACGCTGCGTCGGCACCGGCTGCTGCGGCTGGATCGCCGGCGCCTGCGTGATCGGCGGCGTCTGGGCCGCGCCCGGCCCGCCGGGGTTGGCCACGCTCGACCGCACGTTCGACCCGGCGTTGGCCAATTGCGCCGCCGGGGGTTCGGCGGAGTTGGTGACATGATCGGACAGCAAAATCCCGATCACGATGATGAACGCCAACCCGACCAACAAACCGATTTTGGTTTCCCGCGTCATGTCGCACTTCTTCCCGGCGCCGAGCGTTCTCCACCCACGGCCGTCGGGTCGATTCGGCGCCTCTCGTCAAGGAACCCCGACGGCGGACTGTTCGCTATCCAACACCTTCTCCACCACCCGCAACTTCGCCGAGCGGCTTCGCGGATTCCTCTCCGCCTCATCCGGCGTCGGCGCCAGCGGCTTGCGGTTGACCCATTCGACGGTCCCCGCGTCCTTGGCCGACCGGAACGCCTGTTTGACCACGCGGTCCTCGGTCGATTGGAAACTGATGACCCCGAATCGCCCGCCGGCCCGCATCGCCGCGACGCCCGCTTCCAGCAGGCTCCGCAGGTTGTCCAGCTCGTGATTGACCGCGATCCGCAGCGCCAAAAACGTTCGGGTCGCCGGATCAATGCGGTCGGGCGCCCGTTCCCGGGCCGGATACGCCCTGCGGCACAGGTCCGCCAGTCGATCCGTAGTCAAGATCGGCGAAACCCGGCGCGCTTCGGTAATGTTTCTGGCGATTCGTCGGCTGTAGCGCTCTTGGGCCAGTTCATATAGGACGTTGGCGAGATCCTCCTCGCGCATCGTGTTGACCAGATCCGCCGCCGAGGCGCCGATGCGGGGGTCCAGCCGCATGTCCAGCGGCATCCCGGCCGCGAAGCTCAATCCATATCGGCCGTCGAACAGTTGGTTGGTGCTGATTCCCAGGTCCGCCAGCACCCCATCGACCTGCGGGATCCCCGCCTGCTCAAGCACCTCCACCAGCTCCGCGAAGTTGGCGTGGAACAGCCGGACTTGGCACGGCGCGTCGGCCAATCGGCGCTGGGCGTATTCCAGGTTGTGCGGATCGACATCCAGCCCGATGAGCAGCCCCCCGGTCCCCAGCCGCTCGGCCAATCGCAGCGCGTGCCCCCCGCGCCCCAGCGTGCAATCGACGACGATTCCCCCGGCGGGGGGGGCCAGCAGCTCCAACACCTCGGCCATCAACACCGGCTCATGTCCGCTTTGGGGCAGTTCCATGGGAAGACTTTACCGGCGCGGACGATCCCGACCAATCGGTCCGGCGATTCGCCGAGCCTTTGCCGTCGAAATGCCGTCTTTCGCCGGTTGCCAACCCGCCCTCTTTGACGCTACAACAGCGTCCTGTTCTCCGCGAAGCCGCGGGGACGCCCGATTCCTCCACCGCCGCGCGCGAATGGGCCGATGAATCGTTGTCCGTCCATGCCGGGAACCCCATGACCATGCGCCTCGCCAACCCCTTCGCCGACCTCGACGACATCGTCGCCGAAAACGTCCCCCTCGCGCCCCACACTTGGTATCGCATCGGCGGGCCGGCACGCTGGTACATCCGCCCGCGCTCGACCGACGAACTGCGACAGGCCGTCGAGCGCTGCGCCGAGGCCGACATCCCCATCTACGTCCTGGGATTGGGCGCCAACCTGCTGGTCTCCGACGACGGCGTTGACGGCGCGGTCTTCCGTCTCGACGCCGAGCATTTCCGGCGCATCCGCATCGACGGCGACACCCTCGAGGCCCACGCCGGCGTGGATATGCAAAAGCTTCTTCTTCGCACCATCCGCCAAGGCTTGGCTGGCATCGAATGCCTCGCCGGCATCCCCGGCACCATCGGCGGCGGCATCCGCATGAACGCCGGCGGCAAGTTCGGCGACATCGGGTCGGTCGTCGCCAAGGTCCAGGTCATGGACTCCCGCGGCGCGATCTTCGAACGCACCAAGGACGATCTGGTCTTCGACTACCGCTCGACCAATATCAGCGCCAAGTTCATCCTGTCGGCCACCTTGAAGCTTGAGACCGACGACCCCGACCGCATCATGCGCCGCACCAAGGAAATCTGGATGTACAAGCGAAACACCCAGCCCCTGAACACCAAGAGCTGCGGCTGCATCTTCAAGAACCCCCGCGGCCTCAGCGCCGGCGCCCTCATCGACCAGGCGGGCTTGAAGGGCTCCAAGGTCGGCGGCGCCGAGGTCTCCGACAAGCACGCCAACTTCATCGTCGCCCATCCCGGCTGCCGGGCCGACGACGTGCTGAAACTCATCAAGCTGATCCAGGAGAAGGTCCATGCCAAGCATCAGGTGGACCTGGAATCCGAAGTCCAACTCTGGCCGTGAACCGGGTCGCAAAGCCATGGCATGCAAACTCCGCGTGGTGATCCTGTACGGTGGCCGATCCGGCGAGCACGAGGTGTCGCTGCGTTCGGCGGCGTCGGTCTGGCGCCATCTGGACCGCAACCGCTTCGACCCCATCCCCGTCGCCATCGACAAACAAGGTCGCTGGCTGCTGCACGACGGCGCGATGATTCCGGCCGATGCCCCAAGCCTCCCCATCGATTTGTCCGCTCCGCAGGTGGTGCTGCCGCCGACGCCGGCGATGCCTCGACTGATGCCGTTGGAGGGTTCCGGCCGGTCGGTGGAAATCGACGCGGTTTTTCCGGTCATGCACGGGCCGCTGTGCGAGGATGGGGCGTTGCAGGGACTGTTGGAACTCGCCGACATCCCCTACGTCGGCTGCGGCGTGCTGGCGTCGGCGGTCGGCATGGACAAGGACATCGCCAAGCGCCTCGCCCGCGACGCCGGCATCCCGGTGGTGCCGTGGGTGACGGTGCGATCCGCCGAATACGCGCGTGATCCGTCCGCCATCGCCCGGGACGTGGCGGAGGCCATCGGCTATCCCAACTTCGTCAAACCCGCCAACATGGGTTCGAGCGTGGGCGTCACCAAGGTCAAGTCGCCGGCCGAGCTTCCGGCGGCGCTGGCCGAGGCGTTCCGGTACGACACCAAGGTCTTGGTGGAGCAAGCGATCGACGCCCGCGAGATCGAGGTGGCGGTGCTGCAATCGCCGGTCGAGACCGAGCCGCCGATGACGACGCCGCCGGGAGAGATCCGCCCGAGCCACGAGTTTTATTCCTATGAGGCCAAATACCTCGACGACAACGGCGCGGCCTTGTTCATCCCCGCGCGGATCACCGAATCCCAAGCCGCCGACGCCCGGCGCATCGCCGCCGCGGCGTTCACGGCGCTCGAGGGCGAGGGATTGAGCCGGGTGGATTTATTCTTGGACCGGCGGGATTCGGCGGTTTATTTCAACGAGGTCAACACCCTGCCGGGGTTCACGAGCATCAGCATGTACCCCAAACTCTTCGCCGCCGCGGGGATCGACTACCCCGACCTGATGTCGCGCCTGATCGACTTGGCCATCCTCCGCCACGCCCGCCGAAAATCCCTCGCCCGCGAGTTCGTCGGCGCGCCCGATGAAACGTAGTTGCATTCCCTTTTTTTCCTCTTCGGCGATTCCCATGTAGCGGGGACGCCTCGCCCTCGTTGTTATACAAGGCTCGCCCATTGCCCCCGTCGATTCGTGTAGCTCAGCCGCCCCCCGGCTGAGAGGCTGCGAACTTTTCCCATCGGGGGCAAAAACACCCCGTTTTTTTGGCTGGAAACGAGGCTTTTTTCCCGGAAATTCAATAAATTCACAAACTCTGAGCGAAGGGTGATCGGCGTGTCAACGAGGGACACAGCCGAGGGCGGCTATGCTACATATTTATTTGCCCGAGGGCAGTTTAGGGTGGGATAGGACTTATGTATGACAACGGGGGCGAGGCGCCCCCGCGACATGAAAACAACGGTGTTTGGACTGCGACTTGTGTATAACAATGAGGCGCCTCGCCCCGGCCTTTTCGATGGAAGCCCATGAAGCGGGCGCTCCACGGGAAGTTGCACAACTTCCAAATGCCATCGATGCCGGTTGCGCCGGCGTGCGCGGGCGAGGCGCCCCCGCAACGTGGAAACGGGATGCGGCGCCCGACGGGGTACACAATAGAGATGTATGGCACCGAGGCGGGCGCCCGCGGGTCACTTGCCCACATATTCCTTCAAGAACCCCTCGAACATGCGCATGTGACCCTCCTCGTCGGCCAGGATCGTCGTCACCATGTCCGCCGTCACCGGATCGACGCCTTCGCAGGCCTCGATGATCTTGCGGTAGTGGTCGATGGCGCCCTGTTCGGCCTCGATGACGCCCTTGATGACCGTCACCAGGTCCATCGAGTCCTCCGGCGGCTGCTGAAGCTTCTGCTTGGGCTTGAACTCCATCGAACCCGGCACCTTGCCGTAGAGCTCCTTGATACGCTTGCCATACAGCAGGGCATGGCCAAGCTCCTCGGTCACGTCGGTGGCCAGGGACTTTTTGATCTCCTCGGCCCGCACGCCGTCGGGGTTGATCGAGTTGGCGATGTAATTCTGCACCGTCTCGATTTCCATCCAGTAGGCTTGGGTGAGCATTTCCACGATTTGGAGACGTTTGGTTTCGTCACGAATGATCGGCATGGGCGATCTCCTTTCGGGTAAAACCCAGTTGTACGGATGTTGGCGCCCGCAAACAACGGATAAAATCGTGCGAAGGCCGTCGAGGGCGACCTTTGGCAAATGTCTTGCAGATCGGTTGGCGATTCGTCCGATAAACCCCTTGGCGGACCGATCCCATCGGATCGGGCGTCCTCGACCCATGGCCAAAAAGATCAAGATTAAGAAACCCGCCGATCCCGAGCGGTCGGCGAGAATCCGACGGCGGGTGCTCAACCTGTCGCTGGCGCTGTCGATCATCGCGGTCGCCGGCGTGGGGCTGCGGTCTCTCAAGCGCCACGTCGAGACCGACCTGACGATGGGCGGGAGCCCGCCGGAGGTGGTCATTGTCAATCGCCCGCCGTGGATGAGCGATTTCCTGGCCGCCCAGATCGCCGCCGCCGCCCGTCCCATCGGCGCCCATTCGGCGTTCGACCATCAAATGCTGGTGGATTCGGCCAAATTGCTCGAAAGCGACCCGCGCATCAAGCCGTGGATCAAGACCGTGCGGCAACTTCGCCGGGCGTATCACAAGGGTCCCGGCGATGTGATCGAGCTGGACTGCGAGTTCCGCGCCCCGGTGGCGCTGGTGCAATTCGGCGAGGACTTTTGGCTGGTCGATGGCGAGGGCGTTCGCCTGCCCGACCGCTTCACCGTCCGGCAGATTCCGCAAATCATCTATGGGCGCGACAGCCAAGCCGGCGTCCAGCCGAACATCCGGGTCATTCAGGGCGTGCGACAGGCGCCGCCGAGGCTCGGCGGACAGACCTGGGCCGGGGACGACCTGAAGGCCGGGCTGGATCTGGTGCGGTTGCTGTATGGCAAGCCCTTTTGCGATGAAATATTGACGGTGGATGTGTCGAACTTCGACGGCCGGCGCGATGCCCGCGAGGCCCAGTTGGTGTTGGTGACCAAATATCTGACGCGCATCCAGTGGGGTCGGCCGATCAACGCCAAGGACTATTTCGTCGAGGTCTCGACGAGCCAGAAACTGGACTATTTGTCGCGGATTTTCGGGGAATATCACCGGGTGGACGCCGGCAAAAGCTCGGTGGACATCCGGTTCGACACCATCACCTACCCCTCGACCGAGACCGGCGCCCACGCCGACTCGCGGTGAGGCGGCCGGCCGGAATATGATCCCGCCACGAACCAATTCGATGCGATTTTGGCCGCTGGCGGCGTGGTGGGGGATTCAATTGGGGGCGTTGGCGGTGGCGCTGGGGCCGATACCGCTGTCGCGGGGGGATCCACGGCCGATGGACTTGATCGCGGTGGAGACGCTGCTGGTGGCGCAGGTGCTTGGCGCAAGTCTTTTGTTTCCAATGGTTTTTGTGAATGTCCGCACGGCCGCGGTGGTGATCGCGTCGACGCCACCCCTGTTGGAGCTCGCAGCGCTGGTCGGGGGAACCAACCCGCCGGGTTTTCGATGGGCCGAGGCGGGATTGGTTGTCTATTTGCTGCTGCTGGCGATGGCGAACCGGGGGCTATTGACACGGCGGTGGCGGTCGCTGGGGGTGATGGCGGTGGGGGGGTGGGCACTGATGGGGCCGCTGCTGGCGATGGCGTCGATCAACCAAGGGCGGGATGGCCCGTTGAGCGATTGGACGCCCATCGGCGCGATGTTGAACCAGTTGGAATCGCCCAAACCGTTGTGGCCGCTGGGGTTGGCGACGGGGGTGTTGGCGTTGTTGGCGGGGATGGCCAGTAAACGATTGCGATCGGGGCGCGCTGCGCGCTGACAAGCCCACTGCTTCGCGCCAAGTTATCCACAGTCGCTTTTCCCGATTGGGGATGAATCGCACTGTAATTGTGGGTTAAACGCATCGGGGCGGGGGTTACCGGAGAAAAGTTAAAGATTTTTCACCCCACGGATTTTCTTTCTTGCATCGGTGGGGAAATGTGGTAGAAAATCCCTGTCGCCGATCACCAGTGGAAACAAAACCCTTGCGGCACCTGATTCTTTTTGGCGAGTACGAGCTTTCGGTCGACGACAAAAATCGTTTGCTCGTCCCGTCCGAGGTGCGCAAGAGCCTGGACCCCGAACGCGATGGTCAGGCGTTTTACATGGTGGTCGGCGTGAACGGTCGCCCTTGGCTTTATCCCGAGCGCGGGTATGAGGAGATGGTTTCGCGGGTTCAGCAGGAATTGACGCCGACGGAGGATTCGTTGGCATTCGACCAGATGAACTTCGCGTTGGCCAGTCGGATGGAGTGGGACAAGCAAGGCCGGATGCTGATCCCGGACAAGACGCTGCGGCGGACGGGATTGGAAAAGGAAGTGACGCTGATCGGGGTTCGGGACCACTTGGAATTGTGGAACCGCGATCAGTGGGAGAGCCACCGCGAGACATTGCTGTCGCGCGGGTCGGAGATCGCCCTGCGGGCCAAGCAGTCGCGGCAGGGCAACGGGTGAAGGCGGCGATGGAGGCCGGTCTGGAATTGAAAAACAACGGTCGGGATCACATGGGATCGCAATGATCCAACCCCGGCCGAATATCAGGGCTTTTCGGGCAAACGTCCGACCGCGGCCCGGGCGAGTGGAAGCGCCCGGACCGGGAACGGAACGACGATCGAATCATCCAGGGAAGGGTGATTTTGGGATAGTTGAACGGAGTTGACGGGCTTGGGGTCGTCGCCATGGACGACCCGCCAGCGCGGACAGGGATCGTGCGCGCCGGTGATGGACTATGCCCCGGAGGCAGGATGCCTCGCAACGGGCATGGGCTGGATCGCGGTTGACCGTTGGATGCGGTGATCGCGGCGGGTCATGGTGTGCGTGTGGCGGCCGGTGTCACGGGTTGTGGCCACCGGCGGCGACACTCACGGATCAACACGCCGATCCGGCCGCGAGCCGTTCGGTTGCCCAGGCGATGGAATGCTTGGGTCGAACGAGTCGCGGTCGGAAGGCGGTTTTGTCAGTCGGCGATACCGACGAGTCATCCCACGGATGGGGCCTTCGACTGCAATCGAAGGGGAACGGAGTCCCGGCTCTGGGTATCGTTTATCGGCCCGATGTCGGGCGACGGAGACTCCGTCGCGCGGATCGACCCGAAAATCCAACCCGATCACCGATTATCCGAACCCCACGCCGCGCTCATCACGGGGAACCTGCAAGTTCCCGACCTCCGATCCGACTTCGCGGGCGCGGCGGCCCCGGCAAACAATACCCAAACAGTATGCGCGAGGTTGCTGGGGAAAGCAAGCGAAATCCGGGATTTTCGCCTGCCGAAGGTACTGCTTGACCGGCTGGGTTCGCGGCGGTACCTACGATTGAATGGACACCCTCCCCCTCGCCATGGTGCCCGATTCCATCACGATCTTTGCCGACGGCGATGAAATCCCCCTGAAATCGCACGATTCCAGTGCCATTTGGCGGGGCCAGGGTGTCGAGGTGGCGACGACGCCGGGGCGGGGAGAGATGGACATTTCCATGCGGGCGGACGTCCCGGTGAGTGGGATGGTCGTCCGCTGGAAAGCGGCGCCGGAACCGGGGGCTAAGTATCTTGGCGATCACTGGGAGCGAGGGTACGGCGATTTGGCGTGGTCGGAGTCACCGCCGGATCGACTCCTGCCATGGTATTTCCTGCGATTCGTTGGAAGTGTAACCGATGGATTCGGGGTCAAGACCGGGCCGGGGGCGTTTTGCGGATGGAAGGTCACGGGGGAGGGCATCGAACTGCACCTGGACCTGCGCAGCGGCGGGGTGGGCGTGGATTTGCGCGGGCGGACGCTGCCGGTGGCGACGGTGGTGGGGCGGGCGGGCATCGAGGGCGAATCGCCGTTCGAGGCCGGTCGGGCGTTTGGTCGGGGGATGTGCGATTCGCCGCGCCCTTCGGTGGGGTGCGTCTATGGGGGGAACAACTGGTATTACGCCTATGGGGAGAGTTCGCACGAGGCGATTCTGGCCGACACGCGGAACGTGGTGTCGTGGTCGCCGGAGGGTCCCAACCGTCCGTTCATGGTGATCGACGATGGGTGGCAGTTGTGTCGATCGGCGCATTCGAGCGGGCCATGGCATGAGGGCAATCGGCTGTTCCCCGACATGGCGGGTTTGGCCGACGGAATGAAAAAACTCGGCGCCTGGCCGGGGATTTGGCACCGCCCGTTGTGCACGGTGGAGAAACTGCCGAGGTCGTGGTTCCTGCATCGGGAGAACTTCGGCGGCTGTCCGGTGGACATCCTCGATCCGTCGATCCCCGAGGTGCTCGAGGAGGTGAAGCGCGATATCCGGCGCTATGTCGAGTGGGGATTCGATCTCATCAAGCACGATTTTTCGACTTTCGATCTCACCGGGCGGTGGGGATTCGAGATGGGCGATTCGATCACGGCCGACGGGTGGCGATTCGCCGACAACACCCGCACCACGGCCGAGATCATCACCGATCTGTATCGCGGCATCCGCGAGGCGGCGGGGGAGACGATCATCCTGGGGTGCAACACCGTCGGGCACTTGGCGGCCGGCTGGGTGGACATCCAGCGCACGGGGGATGACACCAGCGGGCGGGAGTGGGAGCGGACGCGGAAGATGGGGATCAACACCCTGGCGTTCCGCATGAACCACCACGGGGCGTTTTATGCGGTGGACGCCGATTGCGTGGGGCTGACGCGGGAGATCCCGTGGGAGTTGAACGAGCGGTGGCTGCGGCTCTTGGCGGCCAGCGGGACGCCGCTGTTCGTGTCGGCCGATCCGAAGGCGGTCGGCCCGGAGCAGGCGAAGGCGCTGAAGGCGGCGTTCCGGTTGGCATCGGGGGAGATGCCGGTGGGTGAGCCGCTGGATTGGATGGAGACGACGACGCCGAGGCGGTGGCGGTTGGGGGGGAAGGTGGAGGAGTTCGTTTGGGAATAATGAACGGCGAACGATGAACGGCGAACGGCGAACGGCGCGTTCTCGTCTCACCGACGATCCACGCGGCCAGTCGGGATGCCCTCGGTTTTGCACAAGTCACCGGGCAACCGCCGTGGTTTCCACGTTGCGGGGGCTCCTCGCCCCCCTTGTTATACACAAGTCAGCGGCCAACCGTCGTCGTTGCTAATGTCGCGGGGGCGCCTCGCCCCTACTTTTCAATTTCAAGCCGGTGAGGACGGCGCTCAACGGGGGTTTTCACAACCTCCAAACGCATCTTCGCCCGGTGGTCCCCCCCGGACGGGGCCGAGGCGGCCCCGCGACGAGGGGACTGCCGCCGACGGCGGCGAACTTGTGTATGACAACGAGGCGCATCGCCCTCGTTCTTGTCGTTCTTATAGACAAGTCGCCCGCGGCCTCCCGGTACTCGTGTAGCTCAGCCGCCCTCGGCTGAGTGAGTAGTCAATCGCGTACGCACGGGGGACACAGCCGAGGGCGGCTATGCTACCTATCTCTTGGCAGGAGCGTGGTTTGGGGCGGCGGCGGACTTGTGTATGACAACGAGGCGGGATACCCGGCGAAGGGCGCGGGCGGGCGCGTTCCCGCATCGGGCGGGGCGATCATTTTTGGGGGCGATGCGACGAGCGGGCGGCCAGTTGCGGGGTGACTTCCCATCGCAATGGCTCGCCGGCGAGGTACCGGCGCAGTTCATCGACCATCGCCCGTCCCATGCGGCGGCATTCGTTGTCCATCGAGCCGGCGATATGGGGAGTCACGATGACGTTGGGCAGCGTGAACAGCGGCGAGCCGGGCGTCGGCGGCTCGGGATGGGTCACGTCGAGGATGAACTGGAGATCGGGGCGGGTTCGGGCCACGTCGATCATTTCCTCCTCCCGCACGATGGCGCCGCGGGCGGTGTTGAGGAACGTGGCGCCAGGCTTCATCGACGACAGGTGGGCGCCGGTGACCATCCCGACGGTCTCCGGCAGCAGGGGGGGTGTGCAGCGCCACCACATCGGACACGGCGAACAACGCATCCAGGCCCAACGTCGTGACACCGAGTTTCATGGCGTCGTCCGCAGTCAAGAAGGGGTCATGCACGACGATGTT
>JBBSAF010000009.1:0-19170 GCA_038252525.1 Tepidisphaerales bacterium | reverse complement strand
TATGAGCGATTCGTCCTGCCGATCGGACCGGCCGACGTCCAACAACAAAAAATCGGCATCATCGTCCGCAGGTTCGGAGACTCCCCACCCCCCGGCCAAATTCTCGCCGACGAAAAACTCAACCAACGCGGCCCGCTCGACAAGATCCTCACCCCCGGCAAGTACTACGAATATGCCAACCCCTACGCCTATGAGGTGAAGCTCGTCAATCCCATCTCCGTCGATCCCGGCCATCGCGGCGTCGTCACCCGCGTCACCGGCGCGGCCCCGGTCAATCCCAACCAATACCTCGTGTCCAATGGCGAACAGGGCACCCAGCGGCAGGCCGAACCCGAGGGATTCGTCTATTACAACCCCTACGTTTCCCGGATCACGCCCATCAGCATCCGCTCACAGCGATTCCAGATGGAGGGCGCCGACTCCATCCGTTTCCCCTCCGCCGACAGCTTCGACATCAAGATGGAGGGGTTCGTCGAATGGTCGATCATCCCCGACAAGCTCCCCTTGCTGTATGTCCAGTATGGCGAGGGCGGCGAATTGCTGACACTGCTGGAAACGAAGGTCATCCTCCCCTACGCCCGCAGTTTCAGCCGACTGGTTGGCAGCCAATACACCGCCCGCGACTTCATCAGCGGCGACACCAAGCTAAAGTTCCAGGCCGAGTTCGAGCGTATGCTCAAAGAGGCCTGCGCCACCCAGGGCATCGAGGTCCTCCAAGCCCTCGTGCGCGACATCGTGCCGCCCGATGAGATCAAGCAGCCCATCAACGAACGCGAAATCGCCAAGCAGCAGATCAAGAGCCTCGAACAGCAAATCCAGGTCGCCAAGAGCGCCGCCGACCTCGCCACCCAAACCGAAATGGGCAAACAGAATCAGGCCATCGGCGACGCCAACGCCAAGGTCGTCACCATCGTCAAGAAATCCGAACAGGAGCGCAACGTCGCCCTCACCCTCGCCCAGCAGCAGCTCGAGGTCGCCAAGTTGCGCCTCAAGGCCGCCGAGAAGGAGGCCGCCGCCATCGTGTCGGCCGGCACCGCCGAGGCCAACGTCGTCTTCCTCGACAAGCAGGCCGAGGCCGAACCCCTGCGGCAACAGGTCAGCGCCTTCGGCGACGGCGAGACCTACGCCCAGTTCTTCTTCTACCAACAGGTCGCCCCGTCGATCCGCGGCATTCTCGCCAGCACCGACGGACCCTTCGCCGAACTCTTCGGCCAGTTCCTGCGACCCACCAACAAGACCGACGGAGGCAAGCCATGAGTCGCGGCAAGGTGCTTTTGATCGCCGGCGCCATGGCGCTGGTCGTGCTCTGGGGCGGATGGATCGCCGTCAAGTGGACCCTCTTCCGCATCTACGTCGGCCCCGACGAGATGCTCGTCGTCATCAACAAATTCGGCAACCCCCTCCCCCCCGACCGCATCGTCGTCCCCGCCGATGACAACGCCTTCAAGGGCGTGCAGGAACAGGTTCGCGGGCCGGGGCGCTATTTCCTCAACCCCGTCGAATATGCCCACGAAATCCACCCGCTGGTCATCATCCCCGCCGGCGAGCCGCAAAAGTGGGATTGGGACCCCGACGGCAACCTCAAGGACCCCGCCGTCGCGCCGTCGGTCGGACTCCTGACGGCCAAGGAGGGCAAGACCGCCCCCGCCGGCGTCGAGGTCGTCCCCCCCGGCTTCCGCGGCATCCAACAACAGGTGCTCACCCCCGGCGTCTACAAGATCAACCCGTATCAGTTCGAGGTCACGGTCGTCCCCGCCATCGTCGTCCCGCCGGGTTCCGTCGGGGTCGTCACCCGGCTCGTCGGCGACGCCACCTTCGTCACCAGCGCCACCCTCACCGAAATCCGCAACGCCACCACCGGCCCCTCCACCCGCGACGCCAGCCAGCCCGCCACCGCCGCCGTTGCCGACTCCCCCGATCCCGCACCCGGCGCCCCCAGCCGGCTGGTCGTCGGGGCCAACCAGCGCGGCATCCTCAAGGATGTCCTCCAACCCGGCATCTACTACATCAACCCCCGCATGGCCAAGATCACCATCGTCCCCGTCGGCTACGACGCCATCACCCTCGAACACCCCGATTCCGCCATCCGCTTCTATAGCTACGACGGCTACCTCGTCGAAGCCGACTTCACCGTCGTCTGGGGCCGCGTGCCCTCCGACGCCCCCAACATCGTCGCCAACATCGGCACCATCGACAGGGTGCGCGACAACGTCATCGAACCGGCCATGAAGGCCGCCTGCCAGAACGAGGGCGCCAAATACACCGCCCGCGATCTCATCCAGGGCCTCACCCGCAGCCAGTTCCAGGACGACCTGTCGGCTTCCCTCGAACGCCAGGTCGCCCCGCGCAACATCCATGTCCTGCTGGCCCTCATTCGCAACATCGCCATCAAGGACGCCGCCGGCAAGGACCAGACCGAGGGCCTTCTCACGACGATTCAGCGCGCCAACATCGAGATCGAGCGCGACCTCACCAACAAGCAGAAAACCCAGACCGCCGCCGTCGCCGCCGAGCTCGAACAGGCCCGCAAACTCGTCGATGTCGCCCGCGAGCGCGTCGCCGCCGAGACCAACGTCAAGGTCGCCGACATTCTCGCCACCGGCCAGAAGGAAGCCGCCGAAATCTCCGCCCTGCGGGACTTCGACGTGGCCCAGGTCAACGCCGAGATCGCCGCCCTCGACGCCCAACGCACCGAGATCCTCGGCAAAGCCGGCGCCGATGTCGCCCAACTCAAGCGCGACGCCGAGGCCAAGGGCGCAAAACTCATGATCGACGCCTTCGGCACCCCCCAGGCGTACAACAAATACATCTTCGCCCGAAATTTCCAGCCCACGGACATCCGACTCATTTTCGCCGGCCCCGGCACCTTCTGGACCGACCTCAAAACCTTCGAGCAGGTCGGCGCCGCCAAAATCCTCCAACCGCCGACGGCCATCCCGCCGACGCCGCGACTGCGCGACCTCGGGGCGCGATGAGAATCGACGCCCGCCATGAGGCGCCATTTCGATGATCCGGTGAGGGGGGGCCGGTCGCTGGGATTTTCGCGGCCAGGACGTTCGCCCAGGGCGCCCATCCGTCCGCCGCCCGACCATCGCGCTTCCAACAAAACGACCGGCACGCTTCATGCGCGCCGGTCGTTAGAGCCTGCGACTCCTTTCGCACTCGTCCCTGATCCTTCGGCGGACCCCTCCCCGATCCGCATGATCCAGTCCCCCCGAATCTCAGGCCGCGTCCGATTCCCTCCCGCCCATCGCCGCGCCGCCCTCGGCGTCGCAGCCCTCGGTCCTGGCAGCATCCGATTCCCCCTCGAGCGATGCCCCACCCTCGACGGCCACGTCGCAACCCTCGATTCTGCCCGCCTCCGATTTTCCCCCACGCGAGGCCGCCCCCTCCATCCATTCCTCCAAAAACGCCGCCAGCCCATCCTCGGCGTTGCTCCCGATCACCCGGTCGGCCACCGCGATGACCTCCGGGCGGGCATTGCCCATCGCCACCCCCAACGCGGCGTTGCGGATCATCGGCAGGTCGTTCACATCGTCGCCCACCGCGATGATTTCATCCGACCCGATCCCCCGCACTGCCGCCACCCGCAATATCCCGGTCCATTTGTCCACCGCCCGGTCGAACACCTCGAGGATTTTCACCCCGTACGCCGTCACCATGAGCGTGTGACAGACGATCCGCTCGCCATACGACGCCCGCAGCGTTCGTTCCACCGCCGCGCACTGCTCGCCGGTCGCGCAGATGCTCACCCGCACCGTGTGCGGATGCCCCTGGTCGGCCAATCCCGGCACGCGCCGGATCCGCGCGAGATTGAGGCTCATCCACTGCCGCGTCGGCTCGTTGAGCTCGATCCCGTCGGTGATGAGATATTCCGCATCCTCACCCTGCCCCTCCTGCAGCGCCATCGCCGGCAAACCGGCGGCCTCGATCAGCCGACAGGTCCCCGCCGCCAAGTCCGCTCCCATCAAACTGCGATGCAGCGTCCGCCCAACTCCGCAATCCACCACCACCGCGCCCCCCACGAACACCCCGGCCGAGCGATGCCCCACCGTCTCCAAAATATCCCGGCATTCGCCATGGTTCCGACCGGTGGCGATGCACACGACCAACCCCGCGTCGGCGGCGCCCCTAACGGCGGCCTTCACCCGCGCCGAGACCGTCCCGTCCGGGCGCAACAGCGTCCCGTCGAGGTCGATGGCGATCAATTTGTGCCCGTGAAGTCGCATCGGTTTGTTTCGAAAACCACCGTATCGAATCGCGCTGCGAATGCAACATCTTCACGCGCCCTCGACGACTCATCCACACCATCGGTGGGGCAGACATCCGGCCAATGCCCAATGGAGGGTATCCCCCTTGATGCATGCGATTTTTCCGCTTCGACAGGTCGATCCCCGCACCGGCCTTCGCTACAATCGCCGTCATGGACCTGCCGATCCTCAACCACCCGACGGCGCCGAGCGACACCGATCTGATGCGTCTGTATCTCCAAACCGAAGCGCGCTGGGGCGAGCACTTGGCCGAGGCCGAAACCATCGACATGGGCATCGCGTTCACAAACCCCGGACTCCACAGTGTTTACGATGCCAATCGCATGATGGACGCCGCCCTACCGCCGGGCATGGCGCCGGCCGATGCGCTGGCGAGCGTCGAAGCGCATTTCCGTTTGCGACGAACGCGCTGCGCCTATTGGATTCTCAACCCATCGGCCCCGACGCAATCAACCCAACCCCTTGTTGAACAACTGCTTATGACCGGTCACACCACCCACGCGGTGGATGTGATGGTCGTCGAACATCAAACCAAGTTGGCCCCCGAGACCGACGACCTGCGGATCATCCCCGCCCGCGCGGGGTTCCGGCAAATCCAGTCGTTGGCCGAGGCGTCGGCCACCGAATCGGGGGAGCCGAAACTGGCCGACGCCATATTGTCGCATTTGGACGATCCGCATTGGGATGCCTCGATCGCCTTGCGCGATGGTCAAGCGGTGGCCATGGCGGGGGTGCTGGCGGTGGGGGAGGTCGGACGCATCGACGAGGTGTATGTCGTGGCCCCCCTTCGCCGAACCGGCATCGGGCGGACGATGATGCAGCGAACGCTCGCCGCTTGCGCCCGGGCGCAGTTCCGGCACGTGATGTTGGCGGTGCTGCCGGACAATTTCCGGGCGCTGGACTTGTATGCGGGGATGGGGTTCCGTCGAATCGGGCAGATAGTCACCTACCGATCTCCCCACCGCCCGTGACGGACGCGACCTTGCCTTCCAACTCGCGCAACCGCTGCGGTGCTAGGCGTTTGGGTTCGTCCGCCGGCAACAGGTCGTTGTAACGCAGCGCCAGCCGATATTGCCGGGCGGCCTCGGCGGGGCGGCCTAGGCGTGTCAGGACATCCCCGAAATCCTCGTGGATCGTCACGTCGTTGGGGTTGGCGTCGGCGGCGAAGGCAAAGTCGGCCACGATCGCCTCGGCGTGATCGCGGAAGTCCGGTAGCGAAAGACGAAACCGCGCCCGCGTCAGGGAAGCCTCGATGCGGGCTGGATCGGCGACGATGGCGCGGTCGAGGAGGTCCAGCACCCGTGGTGGCGGGGATTGGGCGAAGATCGCCGCCACCGCGGCCCGGCGAAGGTAGTCGCCGTTGTGCACGGGGGACCGGGCGTCGGCGTCGAGCAGCATCGCGGCGGCCTCGGCCGGACGGTTCTCCCGCAGCGATTGGTCGGCGCCCTGCGCGGCCGACTCGGCCAGCATCACCGGGACCACGACGACCCCCGCCGCCGTCAACCACGCCAATCCCGCCGCCGGCGCGATCCACGACGCCATGCGGCGCGGCGCTATCGCCGGGGCGAGCGACGACGCCATCGGCCGCGGCCCGGCCATCGGTTCCGGCGTCCGCATCCCCACCGCGCCGCCGGCGATCAGCATGAACACGAACATCGCCCCCGGACTGGTGTCGAACAGCGAGAAATCGACGAGGTTGTGCAACAGCATCACCCCGGCGGACAGGATCAGCCCGTACAGCAGCCATGGCGAGGGGCGCGGATCGACCTGCTTTTCGGTCAACGATTCGACCAGCACCAAGGCGCCGGCCACCAGGAAGACGCAGAAATACAGCCCCCGGCGAAGCAACTCGAAGGTCCAATAGCCCCACGGCTGGTCAAAATCGATTCCCGCCAGGACGGTCACGATCAGCGCCATCGTCCCGATGATCGCCAGCCCGGTGAGCGGCGGGAACCCTGCGGGGGCTTGTCGCGCTTCGGAAATCGGTCGCGGGCGCGTCGTTTCCCACGCCAATCGCCCCAGCCACGCCGCCAGCAGCAATCCGCCGACAATCCCGAGTTCGGTCAGGATGCGAAGGATGAAGTTGTGGGGATCCTGAATCTCCTCGGCGGCCACCGGCAACCGGAATCGCAAATAGTGTTCGCCGAAATTGTTCCACCCGACGCCGAGGAGGGGATGGGCCTCGAAGAGATGCCAGGCGGCGACCCAATATCGCCAGCGGAAGGACAAACTGTCGCTCGGGAGCGTGCCGAAATGCAGGCCATATGCGACGACCGCGCCGAAGATGAGAATCACCCCCGCCAGCCCGATCCAGAACGCGGGTTTGGCATGACGTGCCAGCCAATGGCGGGTCCAATACAAACCGACCAACGCGCCGACGGCGAGAACGGGGGTGACGTACGCGGTCTTGCTGCGGGTGAAGACGATGATCCCCGATCCCGCGAGGGCGAAAAGCCCGGCGACGCCGAACGCGGCGTCGATCCGCCGCTCGGAAAGGCGTTGGGCCATCAGCCCCAATGCGATGACCAGGGTCGCCGCCAGCACCGCGGCGAAGGTGTTCGGCGAGGCCGAGAATCCCGCCATGTCCCCGTGGACGATGCGGTTCTCGAATTGCCGAGCGGCGTACGAACCCTCCTCCCAATGGCGCTCGGCGAGGATTTGGGTCCGGTCCTTGGCGTAACTTCGTTGCAAGTCGGGCAGCTCGACGTATTGGAAGATCGCCCCGTGGGCCACGAACACCGCCAGCAATCCGAAGAGCACGGCGGTGGTCACCCGCAGCCGGCGCCAGTCGTCGATCAATTGGCTTGCCGCCCACAGGATGCCGATCGCGGCGATCCAGTGGGAGGCGCCCATCATGGCCGCGAACCGGTCGGACGACCACGCCACGCTGATCGCCACCCAGATCGCCAGCGTCGCGGCCGAAAGGTGGCTCGCCATGCCGCGCAACCGGAAATCGCGGTCGAGCGTCCGTCGCGTCAGGACCAAAATGACCGGTGTCAGGCAGAGCCAATCGAGCAGGACGCCGGCGGCGGCGCCGACGCCGCGGGGGATCACGCCGGCACCGGGCATCACCTGGAGCGGGTCGCGCAGGTATTCCATCGTGGTGGCGCGGGCGACCACCAGCGCCAACAGGATCGCCATCGCCGCGCGGGTGAGCCACGCCCACGGCGAATCGTCAATGGGGGCCGGCGGCGTCGTGGGCATGGGCATTTTCGCCTGGGTTGGGTGGGGGGGTGGCGGGTGTTTGCGTCGGTCGGATCGGATGGCGCTCGAGGGTGAAGACCACCCCCAGGATGAGGATCGTCTGGGCGAAGAGCAGCATCGCGGCGAATGTCGTCCGCACCTGCGGAAGCACGATGGCCGCCACCGAGGTCGTCGCCGTCACCAGGTACAGGCAAAGCACCGCCGCCCGGCGCGACATGCCGCGGGCGACGAGGCGGTGGCTGAAATGGTTGGTGTCGCCGACGAACGGGCTTTTGCCGCGGGCCAGGCGGATGACGCTCACGATGATGAGGTCGTACAGCGGCAGGGCCAGCACGATCACCGGCGCGAAGACCGCGTACCAGCCGTCGGCAAAGGGAGTGGTCGGCTCCAAGAACGTGGTTCGCACCGTCAGGATGCCGAGCATCAACCCCACCACGAGGCTCCCGGAATCCCCCATGAAAATCGTCGCAGGCGGGAAGTTGAAGCAGAGGAACCCGAGCAGCGCCCCCAGCAGCAAGGCGAGGTTGGCCGCGACGAAGAGTTGCCCGATCGACAGCGCCGCCACCAGCAGGGCCCCGGCGCACACCGCCGCCACCCCCGCCGACAGTCCATCCATGTTGTCCAGGAAATTGAAGGCGTTGGTGATGGCGGCGATCCAGAGCACGGTCAGGATCGTCGATCCGACCGGCCCCAGCGCCGTGAGCGCCCGCAGCTCGAATACCCCGGTCAGCAGTCCCGCCACCGCAAGCTGGGCGGCCAGTTTGATATACGGTCCCAGCGCCCGGCGATCATCCCGGAGACCGACCAAGTGCATCGCCACGACCGCGCCGAGGATCGCCAGCGCCAGCGGCGTCCGCCGGTGAATGCCGCCGATGTAGGGCGCATACGGGCTTGTCGGCGCAGGATTCCACAACCACGCCGCCGCCAAAAGCAGTGCCATGGGCAGGGCGATGGCGAGGGTGATGGCGACGCCGCCGCCGAGGGGCTTGGGTTGTTGATGGATCTTGCGATGGCCGGGTTTGTCGACGAATCCGATCCGCGGGGAGAACCATTTCATGAACGCCGTGCCGGCGGCCGACAGGATGAACCCCGCGGCGCCCAATCCCCCGATCGCGATGAAAAGCGTTCCGGTCGTCATCGACCCACGAGAATATCCGCGGCGGGCGACAATGGAAGTGCACGACGGCGCTGGCGCGGGGCGTCCGGCCTCCAGAAGGCCCGTTCATTCGCTCGGCGGCGCCGGCAGGCGCGTGCGCAAATACGCCACCCGCTCCTCGAGTTCCCGCAAGAGTTTCCCCATGACGCGCTTGTCCTCATCGTGGCGGGCGACGTCGATCTTTCGCCGCATGTCGCGGGCTTCGATTTCCGACCGCTCGATTTCGGCGATCAACTCCGACTCGGGATTGTAAACCGTGCTCATGGCGACTCCTGTGCAGTGGGCCATCCAATCGTAGCCCGGTCCCGCCCCCGCCGCCACTCGCAACCACGACGTGGACAGCGGTAGGGGGGATAAGATAGTAGGCGGTAGGCGGAGGGGAAGTAGGCGGAGGGGAAATAGGCGGAGGAGTGAGTAGGCGGTAGGCGGAGGGGAAGTAGGCGGAGAAGACGGAGTGGTCATGCCCTCCCTGTCCGCAACTCGCAACGCACAACTCGCAACGCGCAACGCGCAACTGGCAACAGGCAACCCGCAACGCGCGACCTCCTCCCCTCAATACGACAGCGGCGAATGGCGCTTGCCATGGCACGTCAGATAGCAGGTCCCCGCCCGCGGGCCTTTGCTGATGTATTCCAGCCGGCGCGTCACCGGATCGGGTCCGACGATGGAGGTGTCGAAGTTGATCAGGTGGGCGTTGTTCACCACCGTTCCCTGGGCCGACGAAATCCCGTGCCCATCGTGGCAGGTCGAGCAGGGCGCCTGCTCGCCGGACACGTGCTTCCTGTGCCGCCTGAACGATTGATCGGCCAGGATGCTCGAACGCTCGTGGCAGCGGTAGCACAGCGCATACGCCGCCGCGCTCTCGCTGGTGTGGTCGGTGGTTTCATATCGCGCTACCAGCAGCCCAGGCTCGCGCGAGCCATGGACGCCGTTCGGCCCGGCGCCGCCGGCCTTGGCTCCGGTGTCGGAATTGTGGCAATCATCGCAGCCGATCACGCTGGCGGTGGTGTACCCCGGGCGAAGGCTCGGCACATCGGAATTGCGTCCCGCCGCCTCGACCGGATGAAACGACACCGCCGTCGGGCTGAACTGCAGGCGCGTGTTGGACTGGGTGATCCTGCGCGACACCCTGGGCGCGGTGGCCGCGCGGTCGCCGTGGCACTTGAAGCAGACCTCGTAACCGAACCGCGCCGTCGGCGTGGCCACGCCCGCGGCCGTCACGCCGTCGATTCGCCCGAAGTTGCCCGGAACCCCCGGCGCCGGCGTCGCCATCGCCCGCATGGTGTGCGGCTCGTGGCAATCATTGCACGTCGCCTCGTTGGGGATGTGATCGGGTTGGTCCACCGGGCTGTTGGTGTCGTGGCGGCTGAACTTGTCGAGATCGGCCGCGATGTTCGGGCCGTTTTGCCCCACGCCGCCGTCGTGGCATGACAAACACGATTGGCCGACGGTCTGTTTTTTCAGCAGATACGGCCCACTGGGCGCCGAATGGGGCTGGTGGCAACTTTCGCACTGGCGATGCCCCGACACATCGGTCTGTCCCTTTTGGTGGCACGATTCACACAACTGCGAATCGGCGTTGTCCATCACCAGGAACTTCCCCCGGCTGTCATCGTGGGCGTCGTGGCAACTGGTGCATTGCAACTCGCGGTTGGCGTCCAACTTCACCGCCGGCGGCAACGACGATGGGTCCTTGATGTCCCTGGCCTGCCCCGCCAACGTCGCATCGTATCGGAACGAGATCGGGTGGTCGTCCGACAGATCGGTGCCGAGGTTGCTCGCCCCCGGCGGCAGCGTCGTCATGCCGCCGACCATGCCGATCGGCTGATCGCGCGACACCACCGACCCCAGCGCGATCGTCCCGTCGTGGCAGGACAGGCACAGCTTCGACGAACCCGTCGGCTGTCCCGGCGCCGCCCGCAGCGAGCTGCTCGAATAGACCCGATAGGCCGACACCGGGGCGCCGCGGTTCCACAGGGGCTGGATTTCCGAGGCGTTGTGCGGCGTGTGGCAGAAGATGCACACCTCCTGCTCGGTCGCCGCCCGGATCGTCCCCGGCCCGGACGCCGACAGGTTGTGCGAACCGGTCAGGATGCTCGCCCGCTGGGCCGATGACACGCCCGGCGCCAGCAAGATGGCGAGCGCCACCATGGACAACATTCTTACGACATGGCGGTTCATTTTCGGCC
This sequence comes from Tepidisphaerales bacterium, assembly GCA_038252525.1. GTDB lineage: Bacteria > Planctomycetota > Phycisphaerae > Tepidisphaerales > Tepidisphaeraceae > JBBSAF01. The sequence continues at coordinate 8,350 of JBBSAF010000009.1, read as the reverse complement.
TTCCTTCAGGTAATCGAACACCTGGATTCGCCTATTGTACCCATCGGCGATCCAGATGCGGTCATGCACGTCGATGGCGATCCCGCTGGGCAGCCAGAACTCGCCCGGCCCGCGCCCCTCCTCGCCAAAGCCCAACAGCAGTCGTCCGTCGGCATCGAATATCTGCACCGCCTCGAACTGGGCGTCCACCACATACAAGTGGTCGTCGCCATCGATGGCGATTCCCTTGGGCTGCGAGAAATACCCCGGCATGTCCCCCTTGGCGCCGATCTGTCGCAGCGGCTTGAAATCGGCCGAGAACTGCTGCACGCGGAAGTTGAGCGTGTCGCTCACATACAGCCGACCGACCGAATCCACCGCCACCGCCGTCGGGAAATTGAACTCCCCCAATCCAGACCCGCGCTGCCCGAGGCGCGCCAATAGCGCCCCGTCCGGCGAGACGATCACCACCTGATGAGCCGCCACATCCGCGATGAAAATCCGACCGCGATTGGCGTCGATGGCGATGCCGGTCGGGCGCTGCGCCAGTCCTCCGGCGAACGATCCGGCCCATTTTCCGTCGGTGTCGAACACCTCGATGGTCCCGGCCACCGAATCGGCCACCAGCAGCCGCTTGCCAGACGCATCCCACGCCAAACCGACCGGCTGGCCGAAGGGTTTGTCGCCCGGCCGCCACTGGGCGTAGTCGCGGCTCGCCAGGTTGAACACATGCACCACCCGCGCCGCCGAGTCGGCCACGAACACCCGGTCGGCGCCGTCGGTCGCCACGGCGTAGGGCGTCACCAGCGCCTGGTCGGATTTCTCCCCGAACATCGCATCGCCCAGCCCCGCCAGCGGATCGACCCCCGGCTTCAGATCCGCCCGCGTGCGAATCTCCCCCACATACGCGATCCGCGCCGCCTCCGGCGCTCCCGGCCACACGATCGGCGGCGTGACGGGGGGAAACACCACCCCCGCCGACCGCGCGCACCCCGCCGCCGCCATCGCCAGCAAAATAATCCATCCGCGTCCCATCTCGCCTCCGCCTTTTCTTGTCTCTCTTCTCCGCCTACCGCCTACTTCCTCTCAAAACCGCCTTCTATATACCAACTGCAGCACCTGGAACTCCGTCTGGCTGTTCTCCGAATCGAGGAACGAATTGCGGGCCAACAGCGCGATCTCCGTTTGCCGATAATGCCAACGCAATTGCGCCTGCTGCTCGAACCCCACCGTCACGCCGGTCTGCGAATCATCCTGGTAGCGCCCCTGGACCGCCAAGGTCGCGTCGAACCGGCGCGAGAAATCGTAATTGAGCGTCGCCGACGCCGTCGTCAGGTCGCTGGTCTGCCCGCTGTCGGTGTAGTCGATGGCGGTGTTGGCCAGGTTCAATCCGAGGGTCGAATCCATCGACAGCCGGCGCAGGTACCGCGCCGCCAGCCGCGTGGCGTCATAGGGCAGCACGTCGGCGTCGTGCCATTGGCGCTCGGCGCTGAAAGTGAAGTCGCCGATGCGGTATTCGGTCCCCGCGAGCACATCGCGGTAGGAGCCGTTGACCAGCACATCCGGGTTCGGCGAGTCGATCGCCTGGTCCTGGATGGCGAAGCGCGAATAGACCGCAAGCCCGCGAAGGAATCCCTCTTGGATGTCGTAGCGCGCGCCGACGGAAAAACTCGTGGTGTCGATGTTGCTCGCCGGCGTCGGCCCGACCAGGTAGTCGATCAGCACCGCCTGCCCGTCCCCCAGCCGCCCGCCGAGGATTCGCTCGATCTCGATGCGGTCGGGGAACGTCGTCAGCGTGTAGTCGATCCCGCGCACATAAGTCACGATGCCCGACGGGTCGGTCACCGCCACCGATCCCGGCACGATGTTGCGGCCGATCAGCACGATCGGCGTGGGGTCGGTGAACGTCCCGCCCTGGTCGATCACCGGGCGCGACTGGCTGCGCGGGCTGTTCACTTGCCCGTCGAATCCGCCGGCGACCCCGGCGGTCAACAGTCCGTACGGGACTTTCTTGCGGTAATCGGTCGCGAGGTTCACGTAGTATTCGCTGGTGGTCCCGGTCGGGTCCTCGCTCAAATACAGCCCGCCAACGCGCCCCGTCGTCGTCAGGCTTTTGTATAGCCGATGCGTGAAACCGGCCTCGCCGCGATGCTGGTCCTGGCTCAGGGAACTGAGCGTTTGATGGTCGAAGTTGTAGAGATAGAAGGTCTCGAAGTTCGGCGTGTGCCGCAGCCGCAGCGTTTCGTTCCAGCGGATGCGGTTGTACGGGTAGTCGCCGGTCTGCTCGGTGGCGTCCAGCGTCGATTGCAGGCTATGGGCGCCGCCGTCGCCGAAGTTCAGCGTGTGCGCCAACGTCGCGTTGTGGGTGTCGTAATTCGTCGAGACCGTCCCGGCGCTTTGCTCGACATGGTTGAAGGAATAATCCCACGTCCACAACTGCCGGTCGGTCGGTCGGGCCTCGGAATGCCAGTTGAACGTGTCACGGGAGATTTCGTATCCGATCTCGTCCAGAATCCCCGTTTGCGACTCATCGGAATGCTCGATTTGCAAATCCGTCGGCAGCGTGTCGCTCTTGATCGTCATTTGCGCGCCGGTCGTCTGCGTCGTGTCGCGCAGGCTCGGGCCGAACGGCTGGGCCAGCCACTGCTCGATCCGGCGCGAGTAGAGCGTGAAGGGGTAATTCTCCTTTCGCAGCACCGTCGCCCGGGCGTCGTATTCGTACGCCAGGTTGTTCCGCCAATCATCCTCACCGTCGATGTCGAACCAATGCTGCTCCGGGCCGAACCGTCCCCACAGGTCCAGCTCGACGAGGTTGGGGTGGACGATGTGCCCGGTGGTCCTCAATTCCAATTCCTCGCGGAACAGCGTCTCGCTCTCGACTTGTTCCGGCTGGTTGATCGTCGCTCGGCGGCTGCGTTCGTATCGCCCGGTGAACTCCATCGCCGCGTCCGGGGGCGTTAGGTAAAACCTCGGAAGCTCCTCGCGCTGGCCGATGATGACCGGCTCGTTCTGCCCCATCGCGCCGGTGCCCGATGCCAGCGCCGTGGCCGCGGCGAGCACGACCGCCCATCGCGCCGCCGCCCGGGTCATTGCGGCCCCCGGTCGGGTTGCGTGCTCGGCGCCATTCCCGGCATCGCCGAGCGCGGCATTTTCAGCATCGCCACATCCGGCCCGCCGTGCCCGCCATGGCAGGTTGTGCAGTCCTCGGCCGACGGCTGGGCATGGGCCGGGACATCGGCGTTCAGCAGGTTCAGATCGTGGCACTGCCCGCAGACCGTGGCGATGTCATCCTTCATGAGGTGTTCATATCGCGCCTCGTGGGCGTCGTGGCACCACAGGCATTCGCCACTGGCGACCGGGCCGTGGACATATTTGTACTGGGCGCCGACATCCTTGTGGCAGTTGCCGCACTGGCTCGACCCCACCGCCGTCGGTTCCATGGCGCCGGAGCTTCCGGCGTGGCAACTGTCGCACTTGCCCTCGGCGTAGGGTTTGTGGCGCGAGATGATGGGGCGCATCGGCACCGTCTTGCCCTCGGCGTCGGTCGTCGTCAAACCCGTCTCGACCGGGGCATTGGGATCGGGAACGCCATCGAAAAAGAAGCTCAAAACCTTGTGCTTGCGCTCCGGCGAACAGCCGATGGCGACCATGACCAGCAACCCCGCCAAAACAACCGCCGGCGGGATTCGACGCCAGGACGATCTGGGCCGGTGGGGTTGCATCGGTCGCTTACTTCGCCTCGGGCGTTGTGGGAAGGACCGTCGGAGCGACCGTCGAATCGGGGAAGTTGGTCGAGGGGACCGTCGGCAGCGCCCCATCTCCCGAGAGGGTCGCCGTCCCGCTCGGTCCGCCCGCACGCGTCGGCGGCGATGCTGTCGTCGGTCCGGCCGCATCTCCCGGAAGCGTGGTGGGCGCGGTCGCCGGTTCAGGCGCATCGGCCGGAAGGGTCGTCGAACCCGTCGTCGGCCCGGAACGGTTCTGCGGGTGTTTCGGATCGCTCACCCCCAGCGGCACCAACCCGGCGCTGGCCGAGATGTCCTTCACCGTCATCCCCGGCTTCAACCGACCCAACGCGTACACCGACACCTTGGCGTCGCCGAACTGGTTGGTCACCACGATCAGCCGCTCGGCCTGGAACGCCGGGTGGATGTAGTCCTTGAACAGGTCCAAATCCCCCTCATGCACCGTGATCCCCACCGGCATGTACATCGCCCCCGGATGGTCCCCCGGCGAGCCGAAGAACGTCAGCACCCGGCCTTGCTGGTCGAACATCTGCACGTTTTGGAACGCCGCATCCACCACGTAGATCGTTCCGTCGGCGTCCACCGCGATCTGTTTGGGACGCACCAGTCCGCCGGTGCTGGCCGACAACGTGCCGAACGTCGAGATCAACTTCCCGTCCGCCGAGAACTTCTGGAACTGATTGGATGGCTTGAGGGCGTCCATCACATAGACATCCCCCTTGACATCCACCGCCACGCTCAGCGGGCGGATGAACTCCCCCTCGCCGGTGCCCTTCTTGCCGATCTTCCGCAGCGATTGCCCGCTGAATCGGTCGAAAACCTCGACACACGAGCCGGCGAAGTCGCACACATACAGCTCGTCGCCGTGCACCGCGACCCCGGTGGGTTTCATGTCCGGGTGTCCGATCAACGCCACCGGGCGATCCTTGGCATCCAGCACGAACACCAACCCGCGCCCGTTGTCCGAGACGTACTTCATCCCGTCGTCGGCGATGGCGATGTCGGTCGGCCGACGCATGGTCTCATTGCCGGTCTTGCCCACCACCAGCGTCTTCTTGTTCCGCAAATCCAGGATCGTCACCCCGGCGTTGCGCAGATCGCAAACATAGATCTTCCCATCGTGCATCCCCACGCCGTACGGCTTGTTGAGCGGCAAGACCTCTTGTTTCTCCTTGCCGTAGATCAGGTCGTCCATGCCGCTCTTCGTCGGCGCGACATCGTTGCTGGTGCTGAACGATCGTAGGAACTGCACCCGCGGCTCGTCGGGATAGGGGGGCCAGAACGCCACCGGACGGTCCGCCGTCGCCACCGCCGTAGGTTTGCCCGAGGCGCACCCCATGAGCAGCAATGCGCCGAGCAACAAAACGATATTTCGCGGCAATTTCATGTAGACCTTCGGCGGGGGGGTCATGTTCGAGCACCCTTGTCGGCTGGACCCCCGAGCGGGGGCGATTTTCAATTCGATCGGCGGGACGTTTCCCGTTGCGGGATGCCGTTGTACCATCTGAACGGATGGAAGGGGACGGCAGGCAACTCAAACGCTTTTTCTCGTGACCGTCCGCCGGATCGGGTTTGTCTCACCGATCCGGCGGCGCTTGCTTGCGAACACTTCGCGGACAGGCACTTACTTCTTGTGGCAGTTGAAGCACAGCGCGCTGCCGTTGACCGCCCGGCCATCGACCGTGGTCGCCGCGCCGTTGTTCTTGACCCAGAGCATGTGCTCGGTGGCCTTGCGGTTGTGGGGCTCGTGGCAGCTGGTGCAGCCCACGGCCATCTTGCCATCGCTCATCGGACGCAGCGGCATCATGTGCTGGGCGTCACGCAACGCCGGATCGACCATGTAGGGCACGCCGATGGGGTACACCGCGGCCGCGCCGATCGGGTGATCGTTGGACAGGTCGGTGCCGAGGTTGGCCTTGCGACCGATCTCCTGGTTGCCGGTGGTCCCGCCGAAGCTGTCCAAGGCGATGGTGCCATCATGGCAGCTCAGGCACAGCAGGCTGTTCTCATCGACCTCGGCCTTGACCTTGGCGCCGTTGACGAACATGTCATAGCTATTGGTCGGCAACTGGTGGTTCCAGATGGGGGCTTCGATGTCGCGCCCCTCGAGATCCTTGACCGCCCCGTTGTGGGGGGTGTGACAGGGGAGGCAAACCTCGCCCTTGGACCAACCCATGCCGCCGAAATCGTGGGCCGAACCGGCGATGCCCGCTTGGGCGGCGCCGGTCAACATTCCGAGCGCCAGCAGCGCGAACGCGGCGGCGATCATTCGAGTGAACTTCATAACTGTCTCCTTCATCTCTCGCGGGAAGCAAGAAGTTGAAATGGTATGCGAACGACTCCCGCCTCCCGTCCGCTTCCATCCGTTCAGGGTACAACCGCCTCATAACAAGCGCCGTACCAGTCCTATCGCGCCGACGGACCCCGCAAAACCGCGAAATTGAAGCGGATTGCGGGGTCGAAATCCGCACTTGGCCGGTGCCGGTCCCGGAAATGGGAATGGCCTTCCCACCGGCTTCCCGAATGTGATTCACGGTTGCTTCCCAAGTCGCCTCCGATTCTCGCCGACGTAAGCGATGGACCTTGGAGGACGACCATGCCCAGCCCCCTTTCGCGGGATCACCATCACCCCGCACAAACCCGATCCCTTGCCCGGCTTGCCATCTGTGTCGGGGTATTGCTCGTGGGAGCCGTGGCGTGGGCCGGTCGCGGGCCGAATGTTCAGCTGGCGATGAGCGTGTTGCCGGACGATCCGACCGATTGGACGATGCCGCATCCCTCGGCGTCGCGCGGGCCGGACTGCACGGGCTGCCACACACCGGACGCGGAGTTTTCGCACCCGGTCGGGGTGATTCCCTCGATGCCCATTCCCTCGGACATGCCCTTGGTGGAGGGCAAGATCGCCTGCATCACTTGTCACGCCGACACGGCCGCCATGGACCACGGCGGGGGGCGTCCGGGCCGGCCGGCGATGCGATCCGAGTCCCGGCCAGATGGGCAATTCTGTTTGCAATGCCACATCCCCGACGGCGGTTCCAAGTCATTGCACGGCATGATGCCGATGAAAGCCCATCTGCGATGGCGACAAAATCCATCGGAAATGCAAGCCCCGGCGTCGCAAGCGTTTAACGACAGTCGGGACTGCCTGTCATGCCACGACGGGTCCATCGCCAGTGATATTGGATCGACCTCCCACGGGCGAACCAGCCACCCTGTCGAAATCCGCTACCGCAGCAAGGGGATCGACCGACTGGTGCCGATGTCGATGCTGGATGAGCGGGTGCGGCTGTTCGATGGGGAGGTCGGCTGCCAATCGTGCCACAGCCTCTATTCATCCCAGCGGGGTCTTTTGGTGATGAACAACACCGGCAGCCGACTGTGCTATTCCTGTCATGACATGAAGTGACCGCGGCATCCGCCAAGGCTTCCCGTCGCCAAGACGCCGGGGCGAGCGCCCAATCCCATCCGTGAGACAACCGCCTCCACCGGCGACTGCCGGGCCGGACCCGTTCCTTCCCAAGTGGTTGATAATCAATGGTTTGCGGTAATCGGGCCAATGCCGGGGCAAAACGGCATCTGGCACGTCGGTTGTTCATGTGGGATCATGGCTAAGGGAGATTCCGCATGAATGGCATCCAAAAGAAACTGTTCGCCGGCGGCGCGGTGGTGGTCATCGCCATCGGCTACCTGGCGTTGACGGGCGCGAAAAAAGGGTGGGTTTACTACCTGCCGGTGGACCAATACCTGTCGCAGCAAGAATACAAAACCCAGCGGGTGAAATTGCATGGCAAGGTGGCGGCCGAGGGGTTGATTTCCAATCCGGGGGCGCTCGATGCCCGGTTCATCCTGCTGGGGGACACCGGGAAATTGTCGGTTCATTATTCGGGGATCATCCCCGATTTGTTCAAGGCCGACCATGAGGTCGTGGTCGAGGGCAAACTGGATGGGGCGGGGGTGTTCCAGGCGGATGTGCTGCTGACCAAGTGCGCCAGCAAGTACATGGCGGGCGAGAAAACGGGCGAGAAAACGGGCGAGAAAACGGGGGAGAAGTCCGGTGAAAAAGCGGACGAACATCCGACGACGCGGAGCGGTTCATGATCGAAGTTCTTGGCAATTATGGACTTGCCGGCGCGGTGCTGCTGTCGGCGGTGGCAATGCTGGCGGGGATCGCGGCGGCGCGGTTCGGTCGGCCGGGTCCGCTGCGGGCGGCGCGCTGGTCTTTGGTCGGCGTGGCCGGGCTGTTCGCGGTGGCGTCGGCGGCTTTGATGATGGCGCTGTTGCAGAACGATTTCCGGTTCGATTACGTCGGTCGATACAGCGAGATCGCGTTGCCGGCGGGATACAAACTGGCGGCGTTCTGGGCCGGTCAGGAGGGGTCCCTGCTGCTGTGGGGGCTGATGGTGGCGGTCATGAGCGCCATGGTGGTGGTGCAACAGCGAAAGCGAACGGGGACGGAGCCGGCGATCACGCTGGCGAGCCTGGCGGCGGTGTGCGGGTTTTTCGCGGCGCTGATGCTTTTCGCGGCCAACCCGTTCCAGTTGTCGGCGCACGCGATGGCGGATGGGCATGGGTTGAATCCGATGTTGCAGGATCCGGGGATGATCGCGCATCCGCCGGCGCTGTTTTTG
>JBBSAF010000008.1:0-19472 GCA_038252525.1 Tepidisphaerales bacterium | reverse complement strand
GATGGGCGCGCCGTTGCCCGGCGCCTTTGTCAGTTTCGCCACGATCGGGTCGCCGGCGAGGGTGGTGTCGGTCACGGCGTCGGGCGAGAGCTTGGCGAGCGCGGCCTTCTGGGCCGGCGTCGCCGGGGCGTCCACCCGCTTGTAATGGCTGGCGCCGAAACGACTCTCGATCTCCCGATAGTGTTCCCCTGGATCCTGCCCGGTCCGCGCGGTGATCTCGGCGGCCAGCAGCCCGAGGATCAACCCGTCCTTGTCGGTGGTCCACACGGTCCCGTCGGTTCGCAGGAAACTCGCCCCGGCGCTCTCCTCGCCCCCGAAACCGAGCGAGCCATCGAAAAGTCCCGGCGAGAACCACTTGAACCCCACCGGCACCTCGCACAAGGTCCGCCCCAGCGAAGCGGCCACCTTGTCAATGAGGGCGCTGCTGACCAACGTCTTGCCCACGGCGGCGTTCCGCGCCCATTCTTGGCGGTTTTGGAACAAATATTGAATGGCGACGGCCAGGAAATGGTTGGGGTTCATCAGCCCCGCCGACGGCGTGACGATGCCGTGGCGGTCGGCGTCGGTGTCATTGCCGAACGCGATGTCGTAGCGGTCCTTCAACTTGATGAGACTCGCCATGGCGTACGGGCTGGAGCAATCCATGCGGATCTGTCCGTCATGATCGAGGGTCATGAAGGAGAAGGTGAAGTCCACGGCGGGGTTCACCACCGTCAAGTTCAGATTGTAGCGCTCGGCGATGGGCTGCCAGTAATGAACCGACGCCCCGCCGAGCGGATCGGCGCCGATGCGCAGGCCCGAGTCGCGGATCACGTCGAAGTCGATGACGTGCCGCAAATCCTCGACATACGGCGTGATGAGGTCGCGGGCGTGGGTGGTGTCGGCCTTGATCGCCGCATCATAGCCGGCGGATCGGACCTCCCGATTCCCGTCCCGCAGCAGCGCGTTGGCGCGATCCTGTATCCAGCGGGTGACATCGGTGTCGGCCGGCCCGCCGTGGGGCGGGTTGTATTTGATTCCGCCATCGCGCGGGGGATTGTGGCTGGGGGTGATGATGAGGCCGTCGGCGAGGCCGCTCTTGCGGTTGCGGTTGTACGTCAATATGGCGTGGGAGATGACCGGCGTGGGGCTATAGTCGTCGTTTTGCGCAATGATCGTGATAACCCCATTGGCGGCCAGCACTTGCAAGGCCGTTCGGGTCGCAGGCTGGTCGGCCGCGTGGGTGTCCTTGCCGAGGAACAAGGGACCGTTGATCCCTTTGGAGGCCCGGTATTCGCAGACCGCTTGCGTGATGGCCAGAATGTGGGATTCGGTGAACGAGCCGTCGAGCGGTGAACCGCGATGGCCGCTGGTGCCGAAACTCACCTGTTGAGTCGGATTGGACGGGTCGGGCTTTTCGTCAAAGTAGCGTTTTTCCAAAGCCTCGACATCGATCAGTTGGTCGGGCCGGGGAAGTTGCCCGGCCTGGGGGGAAATCGCCATGGTCGCTCCGTGAATTGAGCCACTCTATTGCCGGTGGGCATTTTGCGCGATGGAGGCGAAATGGGCCAGTGCGCGGTTGTCAGTTGTCAGTTGCCAGTGGTCAGGGGGAAGAGAGTATTACGCAAGGGGGGGGACGTGGAACCGGGGGTATTGGACGGAAGGGGCGGGAATGGGAAGGTGGGAAACCGCTGGACGGCGGTTGACGGCTTTCGGCATGGAATGTGCTTAGGGCATCGGGGTTGTACCGATGAATTAACTGCGCCCGCGGAGAAACACCATGACGCCACACATGCCACTTTGTTGCCAACCGGCCGCGTTCCGGCTGATGGCGAGGCAGGCGCCCACCTTGGAAACCGGGGAGTCCCTGCTGCAAGGCGCGATCGCGCTGTCGATGCACCAACTGGATTCGGTGGACACGGCGGAGGTGGAGGCGAGGCTCCAAGGCTACGCCGACGCGGTGCGGGCGCGGGTGCGCGGACACCAGCCGCAGGCGCTGCTGGCCCATCTGCACGAGGTGCTGTTCGAGGAGGAGGGGTTCCAAGGCAATACCGAGGATTATGATGCGACGGCCAACAGCTACCTTCCCGTGGTGCTCGAAACCAAGCGGGGGCTGCCGATCACGCTCAGCCTGATTTACCAGAATGTCGCCGTGCGGCTGGGCTTGGCGTGCTGGGGAGTGGGGCTGCCGGGGCATTTTCTGGTGGCGGTGAAGATCGACGGTCATCCGATGCTGGTCGATCCATTTCATGGAGGAACCATCGTTTCCACCGAGGATGCCCATCAGCGATTGTCGGAACATTTCGGCTCGGAAATCGAGTGGAGCGACGAGCTCATCCGGCCGGTGAGCCACCGGCAATGGCTGACGCGGATGTTGCAAAACCTGCTGAACCGCTTCGGCGCGGAGGGGCATTTTCCCGATGTGGCGGCGATGCTCGAGCTTGAAATGCTGCTCTGGCCGGACGAGGCGCGGCTGCAGCGCGATCTGGGGTTGGTGCTGGCACGCTGCGGGTTGACCAAGCAGGCGGGGGTGTGGCTCGGACGGTATCTGAAGCAGAACCCGCAGGATCCGCAGAATGCGGATCTGCAACAACTGCTTGAGGTGTTGAGGACGTGAGGGGGAGTAGGCAGCAGGCAGTAGGCAGAGGGCAGTAGGCAGTAGGCAGAGGGCAGAGGGCAAAAGGCAGTAAGAAGCAGGTCGGAGGCAGCAGGCGAAAGGCGGAAGGCGGTGGGGAAAAAGGCCCTTAACGCGGGGCGTGGTAGGACTGGAGGGGGAGGACGGACCAGTCGTTGGCTTGGAGGGCGCCGATGGCCTTGGCGGCGGCGTGGGCGCCGGTGATGGTCGTGACGATGGGGATCTTGTGGACCACGCACATGGCGCGGATCTTCCCCTCGTCGGTGTGGGGACCTTTCTTCGTCGGGGTGTTGATGACCAACTGCACCTTGGCGTTCTTGATTAAATCGACGATGTTCGGTCGCCCTTCGGCCAGCTTGGGGATGCGCGTCGCGGGCACGCCCTCTTGTGACAGAACATCGTACGTGCCGGCGGTGGCGATGATCTCGAAACCGGCGGCGGCGAGCATCTTGGCCGCCGGGATGACGGCTTGTTTGTCGGCCGACCGCACCGAAATGAACACCGTGCCCTTGGTGGGCAGCGCTCCGCCGCAGGCGATCTGCCCCTTGGCGTAAGCCATGGCGAAGGTGGCGTCTATGCCCATCACTTCGCCGGTGGATCGCATCTCCGGGCCGAGGATGATGTCCACGCCGGGGAACTTGGCGAAGGGGAAGACGACCTCCTTGACCGACACGTGCTTGGGGTCGGGCAGGTCGCCGTGGATGCCGAGGTCCGCAAGTGACTTTCCGGCCATGACTTGCGCCGCCAGTTTGGCCCAGGGCATTCCGGTGGCCTTCCCGACGAACGGGACGGTTCGGCTGGCGCGGGGGTTGACCTCGATCAAATAAATCCCGCCGTCCTTGATGGCGTACTGGACGTTCATGAGGCCGCGCACGCCCAAGTCCTTGGCCAACGCGCGGGTCTGGCGCTTGAGCTCGGCGACAATCGCCGGCGACAGGCTATACGGGGGCAGGGCGCAGGCGGAGTCGCCGGAATGGATGCCGGCCTCCTCGATGTGTTCCATGACGCCGATGACGACGGCTTGGCCGGTCTCGGACCCGCCGGCGGGGTCGAAGTCGGCGATGCAATCGACATCGACCTCGGTGGCGTTGTCCAGGAACTTGTCGATGAGGATCGGGGTTTCGGTGGCGGTGGCGCCGGTTCCGGCGGCCTCGAGGGCATTGGTCATGTAATAGTTGAGCTGGGATTCGTCGTAGACGATCTCCATGGCCCGCCCGCCGAGGACGAAGCTGGGACGGACCAAGACGGGGTAGCCGATGACCTTGGCGACGCGCCGGGCATCCTCGAGATTGCGGGCGATGCCGTTGGCGGGCTGTTTGAGGCCCAGTCGGGTGACGAGATCGCGGAATTGCTCGCGGTCGCCGGCGGCGTCGATGGATTCGACCGTGGTGCCGAGGATGGGGACCCCGGCCTCTGCGAGGGACCGCGCCAGGTTGAGGGGGGTCTGACCACCGAACTGGACGATGACGCCCTTCACCAACCCGCCCGGTTGGCCGAGGGGCTTGCCATTGAGGCGCTGGCAAATGTTGAGGACATCCTCGTGGGTGAGCGGCTCGAAGAACAGCAGATCGGAGGTGTTGTAGTCGGTGGAGACGGTTTCGGGGTTGGAGTTGATCATGACCGACTCGAAGCCGAGTTCCTTGACGGCGAAGGCGGCGTGGACACAGCAGTAGTCGAACTCGATGCCCTGCCCGATGCGGTTGGGCCCGCCGCCGATGATGAGGATCTTGGGTTTATCGGTGAGGCGGATCTCGTCCTCGAGGACAGTTTGGCCGTTGACGGTGAAGGGCTGTTCGTAGGTGGAGTAGTAGTAAGGGGTTGCGGCCTCGAACTCCGCGGCGCAGGTGTCCACGAGTTTGTAGACGGGTCGCAGACCGGCGTTTTCGCGCATCGCCCGGGTGGCGGCGGGGGTTTGCCCGGTGAGGTGGGCGAGCTGGACATCGCTGTAGCCGAGCTGTTTGGCTTGGAGAAGCAGGTCGGGGGCGTTGGCGAGATCGGCGCCGGCGAGGCGGTCCTCGAACTCGATCAATTGGCGCATCTGCGCCAAGAACCACGGGTCGATGTGGCACAGGTCGTGGATGGCGCGGTCGGTCCAGCCCATTTTCATGGCGTAGCGGATGTAATAGAGGCGCCCTTGGCTGGGGACGGCGAGCTTGCGGCGGAGCTTGGCGTCGGCGATGGGCCACTCGGTGTCGGTGCTTTCGCCGTGGGCGGTCTTGTCGGAGTGGTCGGCGGTCGACCCGTCGGCCCGGGCGGTCGGGGGAAGGGCAGCGGGCGCGGCGGTGGCGGCGGCGCTCATGGGGTCGGCGGCGCGGCGCTGGGCGGCGAGCCATTTGTCATATTTGTCGAGGCCGAAGCCGAAACGTTTGACCTCCATGGATCGGATGCCTTTTTGGAGGGCCTCCTTGAAGGTGCGTCCGATGGCCATGGCCTCGCCGACGCTCTTCATCTGGGTGGTGAGGGTTTCGTCGGCGTCGGGGAACTTCTCGAAGGTCCAGCGGGGGATCTTGATGACGCAGTAGTCGATGGTGGGCTCGAAGCAGGCGCTGGTGTGCAGGCCGCGGGCATCGTCGGTGGTGATGAAGTTGGGCAGCTCGTCGAGGGTGTAACCGACGGCCAGCAGGGCGGCGATCTTGGCGATGGGGTATCCGGTGGCCTTGGAGGCCAGGGCGGACGATCGGGAGACGCGGGGGTTCATCTCGACGACGGCGAGCTCGCCGTCGGCGGGGTTGATGGCGAACTGGATGTTGGATCCGCCGGTCTCGACGCCGACGGCTCGGATGATGTCGATGGAGGCGTCGCGGAGCCGCTGGTATTCCTTGTCGGTGAGGGTCTGGATGGGGGCGACGGTGATGGAGTCGCCGGTGTGGACGCCCATGGCGTCCATGTTCTCGATGGAACAGATGATGACGACGTTGTCGTTGCGGTCGCGCATCACCTCGAGCTCGTATTCCTTCCAGCCGATGACGGATTGCTCGATGAGGACCTCGGTGACGGGGGAGGCGTCGAGGCCGCGTTGGACGATGGTCTCGAACTCCTCGATGTTGTAGGCGATGCCCCCGCCGGTGCCGCCGAGGGTGAAGGCGGGTCGGATGATGAGGGGCAGTCCGATGCGCTCGAGAACCTCGCTGGCCTGGGGCATGGTGTGGACGACGCCGCTGGCGGGGACCTTGAGGCCGATGGAGATCATGAGGTCCTTGAAGACCTGTCGATCCTCGCCCTTGAAGATGGCCTCGCGGTCGGCGCCGATCATCCTGACGCCGTATTTTTCGAGGATTCCCTTGTCGAAACAGACCATGCCGGTGTTGAGTCCGGTCTGTCCGCCAAGGGTGGGCAGGAGGGCGTCGACGGGGGTTCCGTGGGCCTTTTCGCGGGCGAGGATTTTCTCGACGGCCTCGGGGGTGATCGGTTCGATGTAGGTGGCGTCGGCGAACTCCGGGTCGGTCATGATGGTGGCGGGATTGGAGTTGATGAGGACGACGCGGTAGCCCTCTTCCTTGAGGGCGCGGCAGGCTTGGACGCCGGAATAGTCGAACTCGCAGCCCTGGCCGATGACGATGGGGCCGGAACCGATGATGAGAATGGTGTGGATGTCGGTGCGTCGTGGCATGGGTGGCGTAATCCGGGTTCGTGTGGCCGGCGGACGGAAATCGGGTGTAATGTAGCGATGGCGGGCGTGATTTCCACCTTGGGGGGAGGGGAAGCGCGGGGTGAAACGTCGGCCACCGGGCGGTGGCGGCGCGTTGGAAGCGGGTTGGCGCGGCGCCCAATGCGACGGAATTGGCGGGAGGGGGGGAAAGTCTTGCCGCGCAATGGATAAGATCATATAAATGCCGCCACGGAGTCTTCCGGGGCCGGACGCGGGGCAATCGCGGGCGGTCGATGAAACCCCCCCGCGAGCGAACCTCGGAGCCTCGGCGCTCGAAGTAGGTGTGGGACTTCGGCGGGCCGAAGAGGCGGTCGAAGCCCCATCGGGGCGACACCCGCGAGCGGTCGCCCGCAAGCGTTTTCCCGCGTGGTCGGCAGAGGAGCACTCCCATGGCATCAGACGCAATCGGCAACGGCGCGACGCCCCCCCCGCCGGCGCCGCCTTCGGGCGACGCGGCCAAGGCGCCGCCAAGATCCGACGGGACGGCATCGTCACCGGATGGTTCGGGGCAAACGCCGCCGGCGCCGGGCGGGCCACAGTCACAGTCGGATCGACCGACGGTGGACGAGCTGGCGCCGGAGGCCGGGCCGCAGCGGACGATTTGGCAGTCGCCGTTCGTGCAGAACATGCTGCCATTCCTGACGAGCCTGGCGCTGCACATCGGGATCGTGCTGCTGGTGTGGGCGACGTATGAGGGGGTGCGGCAGGTTTACACGGTGGTGAAGGAACAGATCATCATCCCCAGCTCGACGATCGTGGAGAACGGGCCGGTGGGCGGATTGACCAATCCGGGGTTGGGCGACGACCCCAACCAGGCGGCGGCGCAGGACCAATTCGCCGACGTCCCGGCCGATGCCAGCGGATGGTCGAACCAGCCGTCGGAGTCGCTGGAGAGCAATCTGGCCGGAGGCGGCGGCGAGGTCAGCACGGATTCGATGATCGGCGTGGGGACCGGGGGCGGATTCGGGGCGGCCGACAAGGGGGTGGGCAGTGGCGATGGAAAAGGGGGCGGGCCGCTGGCGCCGTTCGGAGTGCCGGGGGGCGGTCAGGGACAGGGTCCAAAGAGCCAGTTTTTGGGTGTGGGCGGCAACGCGGTGAAGATCGTGTATGTGTGCGACGCCTCGGGGACGATGTTTTCGGCCATCGACGCGCTGCGACGGGCGCTGAACGAGTCGATCTCGGCGCTGAAGCCGATCCAGGGATTCAACGTGATTTTCTTCCGGGACGCCGATGTGCTGGCGCTGCAGCCGGGCGGGCTGGTGATGGCCAACAGCGACAACAAGCGCAAGGCGTTCGATTTCATCCGGGATGTCAGCCCGGCGGGGGCGACCAACCCGATCCCGGCGATCGAGGCGGCGTTCGCGGCCAAGCCGGAGCTGGTGTATATCCTGACCGACGGATTCGACAATGTGAGCAGTTATGATGATGTGCTCAAGACGATCCGGCGGTTGAACCCCGGCGCCAAGACGAAGGTGAACTCGATTTTGATCCGCACGCGCTCCGACCCGGAGCTCGAGCGGGTGATGAAGACGATCGCCAGCGAGAACGGCGGGGTGTACCGCGCGATCGCCGGCGAGGAGATGCGATAGCTTCGGTCGCCGCCGACGGGCTGTGCGGCGATTGGTGAAACGAACTTTCCCCGGACCAAAGATGGGACTCCCCCGACGCCTACCCGTGACAGAGACACGGTTTCCGGCGGTTGGTGGTGTCGGGCGGAGACTCCCCTTGGTTCGGAACCGCGGGCGTGCATTCCCGGAAGCGAGATCGGCTCCGACGGGCGATGGACGAGGCGGATGGTCACGATGCCTCCCGGACGGGAGGAAAGGATTTGCGTCATGCGTCGGTATGCCTCCTCGAAACTCAGAATCGGGCTGTTCGCGCTGTTGTTGGGCGTGGCCATGTTCGCGGCCACCAATGCCTTGGCGCAAAACGCCGGCGCCCCGGCGGCGCCGGGCGGCGAGCCCGAGGCGGTGGGACGGGTCAACCCGTTCTCACTGATGATGAACAAGGACACGCTCACGGACTTCGTGTTCTGGACGATCGCTGCGTGCTCGATCTACGGGGTGACGCTCATCGTGCAGGGGTTCATCAAGACCAAGCGCGAGGTGCTGATGCCCGAGGCGAGCACCAACACCATCCGCGAGATGATCGGGGCCAGGCAGTTCAAGGAGCTCATCGAGTTCACCGAGACCGATCCCAGCTTCGTGAGCAAGGCACTGAACCCGGCGCTCAAGCGGGCGCCGAGCTTCAGCGCGATGAAGGAGGCGATGGAGACATCGCTGGGCGAGCAGACGGCCGAGCAGTTCCGCAGGATCGAGTACCTGAACATCATCGGGAACCTCGGGCCGCTGTTGGGGCTGCTGGGTACGGTGTTCGGGATGATCGACGCCTTCTCGGCGGTGCAGCGGTCGGGCGGGCAGGCCAACCCGTCGCAGCTTGGCGGCGGCATTTCGCTGGCGCTGACGCACACGATGCTGGGGCTGATGCTGGCGATCCCGTGCCTGGCGTCGTTCGGCGTGTTGCGGACGATGGTGGACCGGCTGACGGTGCAGGGGTCGCTGATCGCCGAGGAGTTGCTGCTGATGATCAAGCCGCAAGAGGCCAAGCCGGGAGCCAAGCCCGCCGCTGCCGGGACGCCGCGAAAGCTGCCGCCGGCCCCCGCGCCGGCGCCGGCCCCCGCGCCGCAGGCGTGAGCGGGGAGCTTCGCGTCGTCCAATGGGACGGCGCGGCGAAGGTGACGAGGCGTTTTCGCGGAGAATCATCATGCGCAAACATCTGATGCCGGAGATGAAGGAGGGCGGGGTCAACGTGACGCCGCTGATCGACATCATCATGTGTCTGATCATCTTCTACATGCTGGCGGCCAAGATCGGCGTCTCGACCGGCGCCGAGAAGATGGAGTTGCCATCGACGCTCCAGGGCACCAAGATCGAGATGGCCAACACGCTGCTGCTCAATGTGAGGTCGGGGCCGCTGAACGATCCGATCGTGACCGCCCTGGTGGACAAGGAGAAGCAGGAGCTGAAGCTGATCGATCGGAGCGGCGGGAAGGTGACCGAGCCGCTGCTGGAGACGCTCAAGGCGCTGCGGGCCAAGACGCCGGAGTTCAAGGTCATCATCCGGGCCGAGAAGGACCTGAGCTATCGGTTCCTGGAGCCGGTGCTGCTGGTGTGCGCCAAGGCGGACGTGAAGAACGTGAACTTCAACACCGCCCAGGTGCAGAAGGAACGGATCGAGTAACCGCGGGCGCCGAGGAGACGACATGCGATTGAGATCCGCCAAGGCGGTGCATTACGATTCGGGACCGAACATGACCCCCCTGGTGGACGTGGTCATGGTGATCCTCATTTTCCTGATGTTGGCCGGTAGCTTCGGCGGGGCCGAGCACTTCCTGGTCAGCAACCTGCCCTTGAAGCAGACCGGGCCGGGTTCGACGGTGACGCCGAAGAACTTCGTGCCGGACACCCCGCTGGAGATCCGGGTGGATCCGCGCGGGGCGGGTTTCGAGGCGGTGGCGGGACGGATCCGCGTGACCGACGCCGACGCCCTGCGGAACCAGCTCGAGACGATGCTGCGGCAGTTCCGCGACGCGGGGACCGAGCCGGCCAAGGTGCAGGTCATCATCAGCCCCAACCGCTCGGTGCGATACGAAAACCTGATTCACGTGTACGAGGCGGCGTTGGACGCGGGGTTCAGCAAGGTGGCGTTCGCGCAGTCGCATGGATAGGACCCCATGATGAGGCAAGCGATGAATCGGCGAAGGTGGATTTTGACGGGGGCGGCGGCGGTGCTGGCGCTGGCGTCGGCCGGGGCGATGGCGCAGACGAACGAGGGCGCCGGTTTGCCGTCGCTGTCGGAGGACCGGGTGCTGGCGGAGCTGGCCAACCGCGGGCTGGATTCGCTGCTCAACCGGGCGTTCGAGAACCAGAAGGTTCCGGCCGGGAAGCGCGACGCGATCCGCACGATGTCGGCTTTGCAGGAATTGGGCAATCCCGAGAGCAAGCTGACCGCGCGGCAGCGCGATCAGCTCATCAAGCGCGTCGTCACCGGCATCGAGTCGGCGTTGCCGCAACTGATCGATCCGCGGGCGCTGTGGGACCAGGCGGCGGTGCTGCTGCAAACCGCGATCATGCGGGATGTGAATCTGTTGGAGTATTGGGGCGAGAACCCGCGCACGCAGGGGGAATTGCGGCCGATCGTCGAGACCGTGCTGAAGATGCTCGAGCAGGTCCAGAAGCTGGCCACGGAACAGGCCGAGCAAATCGCCAACACCATCCGCACCCCCGATGATCCGGCGGTGAAGCGCTACACCGCGGCCGACAGCCTGGCGACGATGGCGCGATACACCCATGCGATGACCGAGTATTACCTGGCGCTGGCGATCGATGCCAAGGCGGGCATGGCCAAGCGCAAGGAGGTGGCGACCGGGGCGATCGAGGCGTTGGCGGAGTTCGACAACGCCGACAGCACGGTGCAGCCGGAGGTCCGCAATCGCGTCGGCAAGCTGAACCTGGCGGCGGATGAATATGACGCCGCCAAGAAGGCGTTCGTCTCGGTGATCGACAAGACGGTGTCGCCGGCGCCCAACTTCGCCCAGCAATACGAGGCGCGGTATTTCTCGGCGGTGGCCGACGTGCTGGCGGGCAAGCTCGATGCCGCGGGCAAGGCGATCGCGGATTTGCGGACGTGGCAGAAGGCGAACATCCCGCCCGACAACAAGGCCGCCGCCCAGGGCGCCGAGGCCGCTGCGGCGATGCTGGATTACCGACTGGCCAACAAGACCGCGGAGCTGGCGGAAAACGACGCCGACCGCGAGAAGGCCAACAAGCGGGCGGTGGACGTGCTGCTGGCGCTGGTGAAGGATCGGCCGGAGCTGCGGAACGTCATTTACGGTCAGTTGATGGCGCGGCTGCCGACGGACGCGGATCTATCGAAGCTCGACCCGCTGCTGTTGCAGGCGTTGGTGCAAAAGGGGGATGACGAGCGGCGGAAGGAGGCCGGCGACCCGGTCGACGCCGCGACGCTGGAGCGCGCGGTGGCGGCGGCGCGGGAACTGGTGGGGCGCAAGGATTCCGGCGTCGAGCGCGACGTGATCGAACAGTCGGCGCTGCTCGTCCCGTTTTTCCTGGAGAAACTGGACCGCAAGCCCGAGGCGGCGGCGGCGTTCCTCGATTTCATCGACCAATTCCCCCAGAACCGACAATACGCCTCGATCGCGCTGGACAACGCCAGGGTGCTGGTCGGGGAACTCATCCGCTCCAGCGACGCCGACGCCCGGATTCAGCATCTCTATGAGCGGTTTTTGACCCGGGCGGTGACGAAGTTCAACCAGACGCAGTTCGCGTACGAATACGCCCGGCTGCTCCAGCGCGACGGCAAGTACCGCGACGCCATCAAGTATTTCGCCATGGTCGCCGCTGACGATCCGCGGGCCTTGAAAGCCGATTTCCTGCGAATGGTGGCCATGAGCCAGGTGCTCAACGAGGGCAAGCCGGCGGAAACGGAGAAGACGCAACTGATGGCGTCGATCCAGTCGCTGGCGACGAAGGTCAACGTCGCGGCGCAATCCACGCTGGCGGCGGCGAACGACGACGCCGCCAAACGCGACATGCGGTCGCTGATCGTCAAGACCTCGCTGCTGGCCGCCAGTTTGGCCGGGCGCGAGGCGCATGATTCCAAGCGGGTGCTGCAACTGCTCCAAGGCTTCGAGGATTCGGCCAAGGGATTGCCCGGCGAGAACGAACTGCTCGGCGAGGCGCTGTTCCTCCGCGTGCAGGCGTACATGGACCTCGGACAGAACGCCCAGGCGACCGATGAATTGGTGAAGTTGCTCGCCAAGCGCGAGGGCGGGCAGGGCGCCAACATCATCTTCGGATTGCTGCAAAAACTCGACAAGGATCTCGATGCCGCCGGCAAGCGCGATGACCAGGCGCAGATGCGCTCGCTGGCCCGCGCCCGCGCGGATTTGAGCCGATACCTGGTCGATTGGGCGGCGAACAATGCCGACCCCAAGATTCGCCAGTACACCTATCGCTATCGTGTGTTCGACGCCGACACCAAGCACCTGGCGGCCAAGCTCGAGCCCGACGCCGGCAAGCGGCAAACCTTGTTGCGCGAGGCGCTGGAGAAATATCAGTCGCTGCGCACGCCCGAGTCGGTCGCGGCCTATCACACGACGCTGGCGGGCACGGATGCCGATCCGTCCTACCCCGATCCGGCGGTGATGCTCGGCATCGCCAAGGTGTATTTCGACCTGGGCGACTACAAATCCTCCCAGCAGCTCTTCGGGCAACTGTTGGCCGACAAGAAGCTGGGCACGGAGATGCGCCTGGTCGATGGCGAACCCGAGGACAATGCGCCGTATTGGGAGGCGAACTACAAGCTGTTCCGCGGCAACGTCGAGTTGGCCAAGAGCGATCCCTCCTACGCCGACGCGCTCGAGCAAACCAAAAAGGGTCTCAAGTTCCTTTACATCAAGCTGGGCTCCGCCGTGGGGGGCAAGATGTGGCACGGGGAGTTCGAGAAGCTGCGACAGGAAATCATCCCCGACTTCAAGGTCCAGGAGCTGGACGCCCCGGCGCCGGCCGCGGGCTGAGCATGTCCACCCATCTGGTCCATCTCGTCGAGAATATCCCGAAAAAGCGGATCGCGCTGATCGGCGACTTCATGCTCGACCGCTACGTCTTCGGCGACGCCGGGCGGATCAGCCCCGAGGCGCCGATTCCCATTCTCAGGTACCAGCGAGAGGAATGCCGGCTGGGCGGCGCGGGGTTCGTGCTGGCGGCGATGGCGGCTTTGGGAGCGACGGTGCGCGCGGTCGGACTGGCCGGGGAGGATGCCGCCGCGGATGACCTGGAATCCCGCCTGCGCGGCGCGGGCGCCGAATCGGTCGATCTGCATCGGTTGCCCGGCCGCCCCACCGTCACCAAGACGCGGTTCCTCGGCTCATCGGAGGACCGAATGCCGCATCAGATGATCCGCCTGGACATCGAGGATTCGTCCCCCGTCGACGCCGCCGCGGAATCCGCGCTGATCGACCGCGCCCTGGCCGCCCTCGACGGCGCGGACCTGCTGTGCATCGAGGACTACAACAAGGGCGCCCTCCCCCCCGCCGTCTGCCGGGCGATCATCGCCGCCGCCCGCGAGCGCGGCGTCCCGGTTTTGATCGACCCGGCGCGCGTCGACGACTACGGTAAATACCGCGGCGCGACGCTGCTCAAGCCCAACCGCACCGAGGCCGAGCGCGCTTCGGGCCTGACCGCCCGCAATCCCGATCAATGCCGGTTGGCGGCCGAGGCGCTGCTCGATCGCCTGGACCTGCAAGCGGTGGTGATGACCCTCAACGAAAAAGGGGCGTATTTGGCGACCCGCGACGGCACGCGGGATCTGATCGCATCGCGCCCCCGCGCCGTGGCCGACGGGACCGGCGCCGGCGACACGGTGTTGGCGATGCTGTGCGTCGCCGCCGCCGCGGGCATCGGCTGGGCCGACGCCGTCGCGCTGGCCAACATCGCCGGCGGATTGGAGGTCGAGCGCCTCGGCTGCGTGCCGGTGACGCGGGCCGAGATCGTCGCCGACCTGCTCGACGCCCATCGCAAGGCCGCCGGCAAGGAACGCACGCTCGCGGAGCTGCTGCCGGAGCTCGAGCGCCACCGGGCCGCCGGCAAGCGCATCGTCTTCACCAACGGCTGCTTCGACCTGATCCACCTGGGGCACGTTAAATACTTCCAGTTCGCCAAGGGCCAGGGCGATTTGCTGGTCGTCGGCGTCAACACCGACGCGGGCATCCAGCGATTGAATGGTCCCAATCGTCCGATCATCAACGAATCCGACCGGGTGGCCGTGCTCGAGGAGCTTGAGAGCATCGACTACCTCGTGCGCTTCGACGACGACACCCCCGCGGCGCTGATCGAGGCGGTGCATCCCGACGTGCTGGTCAAGGGCGCCGACTATCGCAAGGAACAGGTCGTTGGCTGGGACCGCGTGGAAGCGTGGGGCGGGCGCGTCGCGCTCGCGCCGCTGATCGATGGACGCAGCACCTCCAACGTCATCCAACGCATCCTGGAGACCCACCGATCATGAGCGATTCATCAGCGCCCAACGAGTTGCCCGCCCGGCTCGATGCTTCGCTGGACGACCTGTCCGCCCTGCTGCCGAAAATGCGCGCCTTGTCGGTTCCGTTGGCCCGCCTGGGTGACGCGATGCTCGATTGTTGGCGAAACCGCCACAAGGTGCTGATCGCCGGCAATGGCGGCAGCGCCGCCGACGCGATGCATTTCGCCGAGGAACTGGTGGTGCGGTTCCGCAAGAACCGCCGGGCGCTGGCCGCCATCGCCCTGTGCGATCCGACGATATTGAGCTGCGCCGGCAATGATTTCGGCTACGACAGCGTCTTCCAGCGCCAAGTCGAGGCCTTGGGCGAACCCGGCGACATTTTCATCGCCATGACCACCAGCGGCAACAGCCGCAACCTCGTCGGCGCCCTGGCCATGGCCAAGTCGCGCGGCCTGACCACGGCTGCTTTCCTGGGCAAGGGCGGCGGCGCGATCGGGGGAACCTGCGACATCGAACTAGTCGTGCCCTCCGACGACACCGCCCGCATCCAGGAGATGCACAAGCTGCTGTTCCATACCCTGTGCGATTGGATCGACGCGAAACACGGAACGACGTGACGCGCCCCACGCCATCGACCCCGCCCCGATCAAGCGCGCTCGCCCCCGCCACCGTCCGCTCCCCCCCGCGGCCGTCCGCTCCCTCCGCACCGTCCGCTACCCCGCCACCGTCCGTCCCCAACCCGCCCCCGCTCAGATCCGCGCCGCCACCCCGTCGGCCGTCACCAGCAGCAATTTGTCGGTCAGATGGTGCGGCATGTGGCGGTAGTCGTCGGCGATCTGGCCCTTCAATCGCGGCACCGTCTCCTCGTCGTTGCGGAAGCACAGCAGGATGTCGCGATTGGGGATGCCCGCGGCGAACGGGCTGCCCAGATGCTCGCGCAGGCGCTCGTGCAGGCTGGGCAGCAAAATGCGGCTGGCGTCGTAGCCGTCGAGCGTCTGGAACAAAATGAGGTTGACCTTCCCCTTCTCATCCTGGGCGGCGTGGGCGTTCATCCGCTCGCTGCGGCCCACCAGATTGGCGATCGCCCGTTGATGCAGGTCGTCGATGGACAATCCCCAGGACTCGAAATGCCGCAGCGGGATGTACGCGATGGTGCGATCCGAATCCACCGCGTAGGCGATCAACAGATTGCTCACGAATGGCTGGGTCACCATCGACGACAGATCCAGCTCCGTCGAGCCTCCCGACAGCACCATCGGCATGATGCGGTCCTTGAGGGTCTCGTAATCGGCCACCTGGTCCGGCGACCCCTCTGCCGCCCGCAGCAGCTCGACGATCCAGCGCTCCGTGTGCCGATTGAGCTCGTCGGGACGCATCGACACGATCCGGTACAGATTCTCCAAGCCGGCGATGTTGCCGTTGACGGTGATCGAGAACTGAGGCTCGGCCCGCGCCACCTTCACCAGCGGAAACTTCCGGTGGATGTGCTCGATCACCCGTTCGATGAATTGCTCGCGGCTCAAGGCGCTCATGCTGATCGCACTTTACCGCTGAACCTTCCCCTTGACCATGCCCCTCCGCCTACGCGCCCCCTCCGCCCACGCGTCTTCTCCGCCCGCCCTTGCGTCGCAAGGACTGTCTTTGCTTGACAAGCGCGAGGGCTCGACCGAGCTCGCCGATGTCCGCAACCGACGACTTGGCTGACAACTGACAACCGGCAACTGGCAACTGGCAACTTCCCCCCCTATAACACCCCGTTTCCCCGAAAGGTTCCCCCATGGCCCAACCCATCCGCGTCGGCATCCTCGGCGCCGGCTGGCCGGGCGGCGCCCACGCCCGGGCGCTGGCCGCCACGCCGGGCGTCAAAATCGCCGCCGTCGCCGACCTCATCCCCGCCCGCCGCCACGCCCTGATGAAAAGCCTGTCCATTCCGCGCGAGTTCGCCGACGCCGGCGATCTCCTCGCCGACCGCGACATCGACGCCGTCGTTTTGGCCCTGCCCAACGACCTGCATGAACCCATCGCGCTGGCCGCTCTCAAAGCCGGCAAACACGTTCTGTGCGAGACGCCTCCCGCCCTCGACGCCCGTCAAGCCAGGAAGTTGGAGACCGCCGCCCGCCGCGCCGAAAAAGTGCTGCTCTTCGGCCTCCAGCGCCGCTTCGGCGCCGCCGAACAGGCCGCCCGCCAGACCGTCGAAAAGGGGTATCTCGGCGACGTCTTCCACGTCCGCGCCGCCTGGACCCGCACCCGCGCCATCCCCGCCGGCACCGGCTGGTACACCGACAAATCCCGCTCCGGCGGCGGCGCGATCATCGACCTGGGACTCCACATGCTCGACCTCGCGTGGTTCCTGCTCGGCCGACCTTCGCCACTGACGGCGGTGGCCATCGCCCACCGGCAATACGCCGACCTCGCCGCAGGCGCCGCCGTCCACGATGTCGAGGATTCGGCCACGGCGCTGCTCCGTTTCGACGGCGGCGTCAGCGTCGAGCTCGCCTGCGCCTGGGCCATCAACCAATCGCCCGGCCAAAACGGCGCGTTGTGCCGATTGCACGGCCAACAAGGCGCCCTCGAGGTCTACACCCCCCACGGCCCGGTCCTGCATCGCGGCTTCGACGCCAAGGGTCATTCCAAATCCACCGCCCTCAAGGTGCCCAAGCTCGCCGGGCACCCCGCGTTGGCCCGCCATTTCCGCGACTGCATCCTCGGCAAGGACCAGCCCGCCCCGGGTCCCGCCGACGGGGTGATTCTCATGCAAATAATCGACGCCATATACAAGAGCATCGAGACCGGCCGCAGCGTCAACATCCTCCCCGGCGAGCGCGCCGCCCCGGCCGGCGCCGCCGACGCCGAATCCGACGACGACGCGGCTTCCGAGTGACAACCGCCGACGACGGTCCTACCATGCCCCGGCCGCCCATTGATTGAGGGAACACCGACCATGCCACAAGGGATCATCATCGTCGATCACGGCTCGCGCCGCGGCGAATCCAACCAGATGCTCGAACAGGTCGCCGCCGCCTTCGCCGCGCGATTCCCGCAATTCCCCATCGTCGAGCCGGCCCACATGGAACTGGTCGAACCCTCCATCGCCACCGCCTACGCCAAATGCGCCCAGCGCGGCGCCCGGACCGTCATCGTCTGCCCCTTTTTCCTCGGCCCCGGAAAGCACTGGACCACCGACATCCCCAGCCTCACCGCCGCCGCCGCCAAAGCCCATCCCGGCACGAAATACCATGTCACCCCCCCGCTGGGCATCGACGATCTGATCCTCGATTTGCTGGCCAAGCGCGTCGCCGGCTGCCGCGACAGCGGCCTGATCTGCGATGCCTGCCGCGATACCCCCCGCGCCGGCGGCTGACAACGGTGAACTCATCCTTTCCGCTATTTTCTCGCGAAATTGCCCCTTCCCCATTCGACCCGCCCCGACCTAAAGTGCCCGCTAACCCACCGGCGCCCGCGAGGATGGACGGTCCCTCATCGCGGTCGGTTCGTCGCCGCGGGGGTTTATCACCGGGAGTCTCCTATGCGCGCGCTTTGCTGGCATGGCCGTGAGAAAATCACCTGCGACACCGTCCCCGATCCCAAAATCCTCGACCCGCGCGACGTCATCATCAAGGTCACCTCCGCCGCCATCTGCGGCTCGGACCTGCATCTCATGGGCGGCTTCGTCCCCGAAATGCACGATGGCGATGTCCTCGGCCACGAGACCATGGGAGAGGTCGTCGAAGTCGGCCCAGGCGCCCGCCATAAGCTCAAGGTCGGCGACCGCGTCGTCGTCCCCTTCACCATCTGCTGCGGCGAATGCCGAATGTGCAAATGGGGCTACTGGTCCTGCTGTGAACGCAGCAACCCCGCCGGCCAAAAGGAGGCCAAAATCGTCGGCTACCCGACCGCCGGCATCTTCGGCTATTCCCACCTTTACGGCGGTTTCTCCGGCGGCCAAGCCCAATATCTCCGCGTCCCCTACGCCGATGTCGGACCGATCAAGGTTCCCAATGGGTTGGACGACGAGCGGGTGCTTTTCCTCTCCGACATCTTCCCCACCGCCTATGTCGGCGCCGAAATGTGCGACATACAACAAGGCCAAACCATCGCCGTCTTCGGCTGCGGACCCGTGGGGCAACTGGCCATCCGCTCGGCGTTCCTGCTCGGCGCCCAACGCGTCCTCGCCATCGACACCGTGCCCGAGCGCCTGGAACTGGCGCGAAAGAGCGGCGCCGAAACCTTCGACTTCCGCGATGACGACTTGCAGGATCAGATCAAGCAGGCCACCCGCAACCAAGGTCCCGACGCCGTCATCGAAGCCGTCGGACTCGAAAGCCACGGGCACGGCGGGGTCATGGAAACCCTCAAGTCCGAACTGACCGCCATGGAGCGTCCCTACGCCCTCAACCAGGCGATCCTCGCCTGTCGTCCCGCCGGCGTCATCGCCACCCGCGGCGTCTTCATCGGCCCGGTCTCGGTCAACATGGGCGCCGCCGTCGCCAAGGCCCTGACCATCAAGACCGGCCAAACCCACATGCAAAAGTACCTCGCCCCGCTGATGCGCCTCATTGAAGAGGGCAAGATCGACCCCTCGTTCATCATCACCGACCGCATCAACCTCGACCAAGGCCCCGACGCCTATGTGAAGTTCCGCGACAAAAAGGACGGCTGCGTGAAAGTGGTCATCCACCCCAACAACTGACCGCGCGGCCGCTCGCAGCGGCGGGTCGAAAATCGGATCGCCTTTGAATGGGCCGGGGCGCCCTCCCGCGAGCGGACTGCGCACGCCAAGGCTCCCCCCCGGCCTCTCACGGCTATTGCCTCGTCGCGCGGTCGACTCGCTCCGTTGGCCCACACATCGTTTGTGCAAGCCGCGGAGCATTCCCCTGTCGCGTGGGCGCCTCGCCCAATACCTTCAACTCAAGGACCCCTGTCTTCCGTCGTGGGGCCGCCTCGGCCCCGTCCGCCTGACATCACCGGGCGAAAGTGGGTTTGGAGGTTGTCAAAACCGCGCTTCGCGCGCCCAACTCGCGTCCATGCGACCCCGCCGGTGGATAAAGGCGGGGGCGAGGCGCCCCGTTGCGAGACACCAGTCCGCCGCCACCGGCGGCGGCAGTCCCCTCGTCGCGGGGCCGCCTCGGCCCCGTCCGGGGGCACCACCGGGCG